>JANMOR010000279.1:0-12273 GCA_031369435.1 Chitinophagaceae bacterium | reverse complement strand
GAATGGAATTTGGTCCAAGAGCATTGGGTGCCCGTTCTATTCTTGCTGACCCACGCAGAACAGATGCAAAAGATTTATTGAATGCAAAAATTAAACGAAGGGAAAGTTTTCGCCCTTTTGCACCTTCTATTTTAAAAGAGTATGTGGATGAATATTTTACCGTGAATGATATAGTTCCTTTTATGGAAAAGGTATTCCCTATCAAGGAAGAGAAAAAAGCATTGATACCGGCAGTAACACATGCTGATGGAACCGGAAGGCTGCAGTCTGTTGATGCGTTGGTATCACCAAGATACTATGCGTTGATTGAACAATTCAGAAAAAAAACAGGGATTCCTGTTTTACTGAATACATCGTTTAATGAAAATGAACCCATTGTTAATTCACCGGCAGAGGCACTGGATTGTTTTCTGCGTACACAAATGGATATGCTGGTTATGGAAAACATTATTGTTGAACGTTAAAATGAAAGTATCCATCATCACTGTTGTATATAACCGTGAAAAAACAATTGAACGTTCTATTCAATCGGTTTTGAATCAATCGTACAAAAACATTGAGTATATTATTATTGATGGAGCATCAACTGATCAGACCATGCAGCTGGTGAATAAATATAAAGAACAGGTTGCTGTGATCGTTTCAGAAAAAGATAAGGGCATGTATGATGCACTCAACAAAGGCATCCGGCTTGCAACGGGAGAAGTGGTAGGTCTGTTGCATGCAGATGATGTGTTTGCAACAACAGATACAATTCAGGTAATAGTTGATCAAATGCAACGCACTCCATATGTTGATGCTGTATATGGTGATGTTGGTTTTGTAAAAGAAGAGCAACCCGATCAGATCGTTCGTTATTATTCATCTGCCATTTTTAATACCCATTTATTCAAGTGGGGATTTATGCCTGCTCATCCAACTTTTTTCTGTTATAAAAAATATTTTGATCTCTACGGAATGTACAGAACCGATCTTGACATAGCTGCCGATTTTGAACTGCTGGTCCGTTATCTTCGCAAATACAAATTGAATACATTTTATATACCGAAGATGCTGGTAAAAATGAACATGGGTGGAAAAAGCACAAGAGGGATCAGCAGCACCATTCAAATTAATAAAGAAATCAAACAAATATTAAAGGAACAAAAAATGCCTTCCAGTTATCTGCGTTTGTATGCAAGATATTTTCTGAAGGTGCAGGAATTCTGGAAGCGGTCAACACAGAAGTAGGAGGCACAGGGAAACACAGAGGATTGACCTCAATAGTTTTAGTATGAGAGAGCAAAACATCTATAAAAAATAATTTGTCATCATTCGTGTAATTCGTGTTTTGACTCTAAGCCGGATTACAATTAATATAAAACGATTAAGGTAAAAATGAAAAAAGCATTGATTACCGGTATTACCGGACAGGATGGAGCCTATCTCTCCGATCTTCTTTTACGAAAAGGATATGAAGTGCATGGCATTAAAAGAAGAACTTCATTGTTGAATACAGATCGTATCGATCATTTGTATGAAGATCCGCATATTAATAACCGTCATTTTGTTTTGCACTATGGCGATTTAACCGACAGTACGAATCTCATCCGTATCATTAAGGAAGTGCAGCCCGATGAAATTTATAACCTCGGCGCCATGAGTCATGTAAAAGTGAGTTTTGATATTCCTGAGTACACAGCTAATACAGATGGAATCGGCACGCTTCGCATTTTAGAGGCAGTACGATTATTAGGACTCACAGAAAAAACAAAAATTTACCAGGCATCAACTTCTGAATTATACGGCCTGGTGCAAGAAGTGCCACAATCAGAAAAAACACCTTTCTATCCACGATCACCTTATGCTGTTGCTAAAATGTATGGCTACTGGATAACTGTGAACTACCGTGAAGCATACAATATGTTTGCCTGCAATGGAATTTTATTCAACCATGAATCGCCTTTGCGTGGCGAAACTTTTGTAACAAGAAAAATTACAAGAGCTGTTGCAAAAATTGCATTGGGCATACAGGATAAATTATGGTTGGGAAACATGAATGCCAAAAGAGACTGGGGTCATGCAAAAGATTACGTAGAAGCCATGTGGCTGATGTTGCAACAGGAAAAACCTGAAGATTTTGTAATTGCAACAGGTGTTACAACAGAAGTAAGAGAGTTTGTACGGTTGGCTTTTGCTGAAGTAGGAATTGAACTTGAATTTAAAGGGAAAGATGAACATGAAATTGGAGTAGTGAAATCGGCATCCGATCCAAACTATCCAGTAGCAATCGGTACAGAAGTTGTTGCAGTTGATCCACGGTATTACCGTCCAACAGAAGTGGAACTGCTGATAGGCGATCCAACAAAAGCCAATGTAAAATTAGGATGGAAACCAAAATATGATTTAAAAGGATTGGTAGAGGAAATGGTTGCCGCCGATGTGGATGTTTTCAAAAAAGAAAAATTGTTGAAAGACAGCGGATTTAAAAAAAAAAATCAATTTGAATAATGGAGCAGGGTGCAAAAATATATGTGGCGGGTCATCGTGGAATGGTGGGTTCAGCTATTGTAAGAAAATTACAGCAGGAGGGTTTTACGAATTTTGTGTTACGTACTTCAGCCGAACTGGATCTGCGTAACCAGGAATCAACAGAAGCATTTTTTAAAGAACATAAACCTGATTATGTTTTTTTAGCAGCAGCTAAAGTGGGCGGTATTATTGCCAACAATACGTATCGGGGTGAGTTTTTGTACGACAATCTTATGATTCAAAATAATGTCATTCATTCTGCATACAAACATAGTGTGAGCAAACTGTTGTTTCTTGGTTCTTCCTGTATTTATCCAAAGTATGCAGATCAACCGATCAAAGAAGACTCCTTACTCACCGGGATATTAGAACCTACCAATGAACCTTATGCCATTGCAAAAATTGCCGGTTTAAAAATGTGTGAAGCATACCGGAGCCAGTATGGTGTTCATTTTATTTCAGTGATGCCAACAAATCTCTATGGGCCTAATGATAATTATGATCTGCAAAACTCACATGTCCTTCCTGCCTTGTTACGTAAAATGATTGTAGCAAAGCAAACCAATCAACCGCATGTGGAAATTTGGGGAACAGGTACGCCACGCCGTGAGTTCTTGCATGTAGATGACCTGGCCGATGCCTGTTATTTTATTATGCATTCTTACCAGGGAAATGATTCACTGAACATTGGTACAGGTGAAGACATCTCCATTAAAGAACTGGCAGAATTAATTAAACAAATTGTTGGGTATGAGGGTAAGTTGCATTTCAATACTGATAAACCCGATGGTACTCCACGTAAGTTGCTGGATGTTTCGAAACTGAAGGATTTGGGATGGAAGGCACAAATTGCTTTAGAATATGGAATTGAAAAAGTTTACCAGGAAATCAAGTCACTTCCATTTGCATAATGTTTGGATTATTTAACAAGAAGAAAACAGAAACGGTTGCGTCAACACCTGCTGATTACAGCGGGTTGAAAGTTGATATGCATTCGCACCTGTTGCCGGGTATTGATGATGGCTCGCCCGATGCTGTAACTTCTGTTACTTATATCAGGGAAATGATGAAGATGGGCTATCAAAAATTCATTACAACTCCTCATATTTATCCTGATCTGTATCCCAATACAAGAGAAAGCATTTTAGCAGCACATCAAATACTGATGACAAAGCTGCAAGAGGAAAAGATGGACGTTGAAATTATACCTGCTGCAGAATATTTTATTGATGATCTGTTTGCCGATCGGTTAAAACAAAATGAAGCTTTACTCACCTTGCATAAAAACTGGGTATTGGTTGAAGTTTCATTCATGAGCCCGCCACCTGATCTCAATAATATTCTGTTCGACATGATTGTAAAAGGATACCAACCTGTGCTGGCACATCCGGAGCGATATAATTTTTATCATAATAATAAAGAGATCTTTCACCGCTTTAAAGACCAGGGATGTTTATTACAGATGAACCTGTTATCATTAAGCGGTTATTACGGACGCAATGTGCAGGAAACCGCACATTATATGGTGCAGGAAAAACTGGTTGATTTAATTGGCACCGATCTGCATCATCAGCGGCATCTCGAAGCCATGCATCATCCCGCCTTGATTTCGGATGTAAAAAAAGCACTTCAAACAAATTCAATTCTTAACGCCACGCTTTAGTTTACTGATTGAACAAACCCCGTCTTTTAATTTTACTCAATCGTCTTTCTGTTGGTGGCCCGGCCATTAATACATTAAGTGCCGCATCTGTTTTAAGTACTGATTTTGAAATTTTATTTATTGCAGGAGAACCAATGAATGATGAACAGCCGGCCGATTTTTTATTAGAACAATACAAAGGGTTCAGGGTTGAGAAAATAAAATCATTAAGAAGAACCATTTTACCGGGGCAGGACATCAGGGCTTATTATCAGATAAAAAGAATCATCAAAAATTTTCGCCCGGATATTATTCATACACATGGTGCTAAACCAGGCGTACTGGGTAGGCTGGCAGCATGGAGATGCAAGGTGCCGGTAATCATTCATACATTTCACGGGCATGTATTTCATTCTTATTTCAACCCTTTTATTTCAAAAGCGATTGTTTGGGTTGAACAACAGCTGGCAAAAATTTCAACAGCCATTATTGCCATCAATCAAAAATTAGTCAATGAATTGACTCAGGACTACAGGATCACGGATGCAGGAAAGATAAAACTGATCAGGCTTGGTGTGGATACGGAGAGTTTTACTGATCATGATGGGATGAAGAGAAATAAGTTCAGAAAAGAATTCCAGTTACATGATGAAGAAATTGTCATTGGTATCATTGGACGATTGGTACCGGTAAAACATCATCGCTTATTCATTGATGTGGCAAAGCAACTAATTCAATCTACAGATGGTAAGCAGCAGTTGAAATTTTTTATTGTTGGTGATGGAGCTGAAAAAACTAATATCATCAAGCTATTGCAGCAACAAAAAATTTCATATACAAAAAGCGGTTCAGTGTTTGATCAAACAGCCAAGATTGTTTTTACATCCTGGCGAAAGAGCATGGACGAAGTATATGCAGGACTTGATATCATCATGCTTACATCTTTAAATGAAGGAACACCTGTATCGGTAATGGAGGCCATGGCCGCCGGAAAGCCAGTGGTTTCAACAAATGCCGGTGGAATTGCTGAACTGATTGATACTGAAAAAACAGGTTATATAGGTGAAAACAGCATCGAATTAAAAGATGCAGCACTCCGATTAATTGAGTTCCCCCAGCTTCGAAAGGAAATAGGAGAAAACGCAAAACAATTTGCAGCAAAGCAATTTTCAAAGCTGTATGAAGCAGAGCAATTGAAAAACCTGTATAATCATTTACTTGGTAAAAGTTGAGTAATCATGTTGCATGTAGAAGTTTATTTGAACTTCCTGAACATTTTAATGCTGAGTTTGTAATATCTCCATAGTTAAACAGCGATGAACAAGTTTACAATCAAAGATCTTGAAAACCTCAGTGGCATTAAGGCCCATACCATCCGTATTTGGGAGCAGCGCTATTCTTTTTTAAAGCCTCAGCGTACAGCTACTAATATCCGTTATTATACCAACCAGGAACTGAAAGTATTGTTGAATATTTCATTACTCAATAAATACGGGTTCAAAATTTCTCATATCAATAAGATGAGTAATGATGAACTGCGTGAAAAAACACTTACACTTAGTAACGGTCAGGCGCAACAGGAGCGTATTGTGAATGAACTCATCCAGCACATGGTTGACCTTGAAATTGAAGCATTTGAATATGTGATAGATCAGTTTGTTGCTGCACGTGGAATTGAAAAGGCAATCACTTTTATCATCTTCCCTTTTCTTGAACGTATCGGAATACTCTGGCTTACAGATCATATCAACCCGGCGCAGGAACATATAATGACCAATATCATCCGGCAGAAATTATTGGTGGGTACAGAAAATATCATCACACCTTTTTCATTAAAAACAAAAGTGCTTTTGTTCATGCCCGAGAATGAGCATCATGAATTGGGATTGCTTTTTTTACAGTATTTATTAAAAAGCAAGGGAATTAAAACGATCTACCTCGGCGCAAACGTGCCGGTAAAAGATTTGGAGTATGTGGTGCATTTAAAGAAGCCTGATTATATTTATACGCATCTTACAACAGTTATTAAGGAATTTAATTTTGATAAGTTTTTGAATAACCTCAAAACCAGGTTTCCCGGCTCCAATATTCTTATTTCAGGATTATTAACCCAAACTTTTGAAAAAAAGGCCACTTCAGGGAATATCCGTTTCCTGAAATCTTTACCTGAAGTGAATGAATTTATTGCAACATTGAAGTAAAGAAATCAGCCATCTCAAATAGATTTTATTCAGGAATCCCCCAAGATTGGGGGATTCCTAGTTATAACCGGTTGATTTAAAATGTTTTACTTTTTGATATAAAAGATTAAACAAAAACTTGGTTCGATATTCTTATTTTGTTTAGCTTTACAGCATAAATAACTAAACAGTTTATGTCCACAGTTGAATTCAACCAGATGCTTTTGAACAATACTGATTTTTTAAAGCCGTTTGCTTTTACGCTCACAAGAGACAATGAAACAGCAAAGGATCTTTTGCAGGAAACGTTGTTCCGTGCATTGTCGAACCGGGAAAAATATCATGTAGGCACCAATATCAAAGCATGGCTCTACACCATCATGCGGAATATCTTCATCAATAATTATCGCCGCAGAGCAAAACAAAACACCATCTTCGATTCAACACCCAACGAGTTTTTTCTCAATTACCAACAGGGAGCAGTTGCCAACACAGCTGAAACCAGTTTGCAGATGAAAGAAATTCAGGATGCCATTCATCAATTGCCTGACATATTCAAACATCCTTTTACACTTTATTTTGAAGGATTCAAGTACCAGGAAATAGCACACATACTCAATGAACCGTTAGGAACAATAAAAAGTCGCATCCATTTTGCCCGTAAATTGCTGAAAGAACAAATCAGCCGTTTTTAATTATTTAATCACTTGGCTCAAAAACTAATTGTAATAGGTAGCGGATTTGCTGGTTTATCAGCAGCATCTTTCTTAGCCCGTGATGGCTGGGATGTTACCGTATTTGAAAAACACGAGATGCCCGGTGGCCGTGCAAGAAAATTAGAAGCAGAGGGTTTTACGTTTGATATGGGGCCCAGCTGGTACTGGATGCCGGAAGTATTTGAACGATACTTTCAACAGTTTGGCAAACAGGTTAGTGATTATTATCAGCTGCAAAGATTAGATCCATCTTACAAAGTATTTTTTGAAAACGATGCATATGATATACCCGCATCTTATGAAGCGTTAAGGGAATTGTTTAACCAACTCCAACCAGGCAGCGCTGCTTTGCTTGACCACTTTATGAAAGAAGCAGCTTATAAATATGAAGTGGGCATCAACAAATTGGTTTACAAACCAGGCATTTCAATTACTGAGTTTGCCGACTGGAGTTTGTTACAGGGTATATTTAAACTTGATGTATTTACTTCTATCAAAACACATGTACAAAAACATTTTAAAGATTCAAGGCTGCGGCAGTTAATGGAATTCCCGGTTTTATTTCTGGGTGCTTTGCCTGAAAAAATTCCGGCTCTATACAGTTTAATGAATTATGCTGATATGAAGCTTGGCACCTGGTATCCGATGGGGGGAATGTATAAAATTGTTGAGGGTATGCACCGGCTTGCATCAGAGCTTGGTGTTAAGTTTGAGTTCAATAGCAATGCAGAAAATATCGTAACAAGCCATGGGATAGCAACTGCTGTTATAGTAAATGGTCAATACCATGAAGCGGATGTAGTGATCAGCGGGGCTGATTATCATTTTACAGAAACACATTTACTATCACATAGCGAAAGAACTTATTCTGAAGAGTATTGGAACAATCGTGTAATGGCACCTTCCTGTTTAATTTATTATGTGGGCATCAATAAAAAACTCAATAACATAACGCATCATTCATTATTTTTTGATTCAGACTTTGATCAGCATGGTAAAGAAATTTATACGCACCCAAAATGGCCCGCCAACCCTCTTTTTTATGTAAGTGCAACAACCGTTACTGATCCCGAAGGAGCACCCAAAGGATGTGAAAATTTATTTTTTCTGATACCTGTTGCTGCGGGATTAACAGATGACACACGGGAATTGAGGGAACATTATTTTCAATTGATTGTTAAACGGTTTGAAAACAGAATTGGTGAAACAATTACTGATCATATTATTTATAAAAAATCTTATGCCGTGAGTGATTTCGTAAATGATTACAATGCATTTAAAGGAAATGCATACGGGTTGGCGAACACTTTACTGCAAACGGCTGTTTTAAAGCCGGGATGCCGGAGTCAGAAAATTGAGAATTTATATTATACCGGTCAGTTAACGGTACCGGGACCGGGCGTTCCGCCCAGCCTGATCAGCGGTGAAGTAGTTGCCAAACTTGTGCAAAAACAATATTCAAATAACCTGCAAACCAAGGCCAGTATATGATGCATTTGTTCCATGAAGTCAGTGAGATGTGCAGCCGCCATACAACCGAGCGATACAGCACTTCTTTTTCTTCTGCTATTCGTTTGTTGCACCCTGATCTGCGACAGCCTATCTATAATATTTATGGATTGGTTCGTTTTGCAGATGAAATTGTAGACACATTTCATGAGCATGATAAAGAAACCCTGATTAGCGAATTCAAAAAGGAAACCTTTCATGCTATTGAACGTGGTATCAGCCTCAACCCGATCCTCCACAGTTTTCAGTTAACTGTGAATCAATACAAAATAGATCATGCACTTATTCATGCTTTTTTCAACAGCATGGAAATGGACCTGGATCAAAAACAATACAACAATAAAGATTACAGTGATTATATCTATGGCAGCGCCGAAGTAGTTGGTTTAATGTGCCTCTATGTTTTTATTGAAGGAGACAAGAACCAATACGAAGCGTTAAAACCTGCTGCAAGATCCTTAGGTGCTGCGTTTCAAAAAGTAAACTTCCTTCGTGATGTAAAAGCAGATTTCAATCAGTTAGACAGAACCTATTTCCCCGGTCTTGATTTCAGAAATTTTACTGCACGTCAAAAACAGGAAATAGAAGACGATATTCAAAATGATTTTAATGAAGCTTATGCCGGTATTGTACACTTACCTGTAAAAGCAAGATTCGGCGTTTACGTAGCTTACAAATATTATCTCTCTTTATTCCGTAAAATTAAAAAAGTGCAACCTGCTGAAATCATGCAGGAACGCATCCGCATCCCCGATCATCATAAAATCATGATCCTGTTGAGGGCCGGTGTCAGGAATCAACTTAACATTATGTAATACACGGATTGATTATTTTTGAATGATGCATGAAGTAATTCTTGTTAATGAACTGGATGAAGCAACTGGCTCCATGGAAAAAATGGAAGCCCATAAAAAAGCATTGCTGCACAGGGCTTTCAGTGTATTCCTGTTTGATAAGCAAGGTAACATGCTGTTACAACAAAGAGCAGCAACAAAATATCACAGCCCTTCTTTATGGACCAATGCCTGCTGCAGCCACCCCATGCCCGGCGAAACAACCGAACAGGCTGCATTAAGAAGATTACAGGAAGAGCTGGGCATTACAACAGCAATTACAAAAGCATTTCATTTTACGTATAAGGCTGCGTTTGATAATGGATTAACTGAACATGAATTTGATCATGTGTTTGTTGGTGAATATGCTGGGGAACTGCTTTTGAATACGGAAGAGGTAAGTGCTGTATGTTACAAATCAATGAGTGAAATAAAATTGGAATTAAACAACAACCCTCATTTATATACGCAATGGTTTAAAATTGCTTTACCGCTTTTAGAAGATTGGATGGAGCATAAAATGAAAGATCATGCAGCATCGTAAAGCAATTGTTATTGGCAGCGGAGTTGCAGGTCTTGCAGGCGCTATACGTTTGGCTGTGCAGGGTTTTGAAGTAGATGTATTTGAACGTAATGCTTACCCAGGCGGTAAGTTGTCTTTTTTTGAAAAGGATGGTTTTCGTTTTGATACCGGCCCTTCTTTATTTACTCAACCGAACAACCTGCATGAATTGTTTGAATATGCAGGTGAGAAATTAGAGGATTATTTTCAATACAAACAAGTAGAACTTTCGTGTAAATATTTTTATGAAAATGGGAAACAGGTAAATGCATGGACCAATGAACATCAATTGGCAGAAGAATTAAAAGCACAATTGGGAGAAGACCCTGCTGCAACAAAAAAATATCTGCAAAAGAGCAGAACCCTTTACAATAATATCGGAACAATATTTCTGAATTACTCGTTGCATAAACGATCAACCTGGTTCCGGAAACCCGTGATCAAAGCATTGCAAACAGTAAGGTTTCCTTATATAACGGGAACATTGCACAAATACAACCGCTCAAAGTTTCAATCACCTGAAGCAGTACAGTTGTTTGATCGTTTTGCAACATATAACGGAAGCAATCCTTACAAAACGCCTGGTATGATGAGTATGATCCCTCATTTGGAATTAAACGAAGGAACTTTTTATCCGCAGGGAGGAATGATCAGTATCACCAATGCATTGGTTGCATTGGCAAAAAAGAAAGGAGTGCATCTTCATTTCAATTCTCCGGTACAGCATATCATTCATCATGATAATAAAATACAAGGTGTAGTTGTACACGATGAAAATATTTTTGCAGATGTAGTGGTGAGCAATGCCGATGTCTATTTTACTTACTATGAGTTATTAAAAGATACTCATCAATCTAAAAAGTTATTGAAGCAGGAACGCAGTTGCAGTGCTGTCATTTTTTATTGGGGAATGAACCGGGCATTCAGTAACCTGCATCTGCATAATATTTTCTTCAGCAAGAATTATGCAGCCGAGTTTAACAGCATTTTTAAGTTAAAGGGATTGTATATTGATCCTACCGTGTATGTAAATATTACATCAAAAATGGAAGCCGGGCAGGCGCCTGCAGGTAAAGAGAATTGGTTCATCCTCATCAACGCAGCATCCAATATTGGTCAAAACTGGGAAAGCATTCGTTTACAGATCAGGGAAAAACTAATTGAAAAATTAAGTCGTTTGCTGGAAACAGATATTGCAGCAGCTATTGAAACGGAAGAATACCTTGATCCCATTCGTATTGAACAACAAACGGGTTCATACAGAGGGTCGCTATACGGAACCAGCAGCAATGGTAAGATGGCAGCTTTTTTTCGTCACCCGAACTTTACAAGAAAATTAAAAGGATTGTACTTCTGTGGAGGTAGTGTACACCCCGGAGGTGGCATTCCGCTTTGCTTTAAGAGTGCAAAGATCACAGCTGATCTCATTCAGAAAGATTATTCAAAACCAGTACATCATTGACAACTGCAGTTTCAATATCTGCTCAACAAAAAGCTACAGCTATAGCAGTGTTGTTTCATTTGATAGGACTGTTGGGTATTTTGTTGTATGATAAAACATTGTTCGTATCACTCACACCCTTCAATCTTTTATTATCCGCCGGTCTGCTCATCTATACTCAAAAAGAAAAAAACATTGCCTTCTTTTTGTTTGTGCTTGTTTGTTATGTGGTTGGTTTTTTTGTTGAATATATTGGTGTGCATTTTCATTGGTTGTTTGGAGAGTATAGATATTTAAAAGCAATGGGTGTTCAATGGAATGGCGTTCCATTGGTGATTGGCATTAACTGGTTTATCATCATGTATTGTTGTGCGGTAAGTGTACAGATGTTGTTGAATTATTTGTGGAACCGTTTGCGGAATGATGAGCAACCTTATCGTAACAATGTTGGTTTTGTTGCGGTGATCTTAGATGCTGCCTTGCTGGCTACTTTTTTTGATTGGATCATGGAACCCGTTGCCATTCAGCTTGGTTACTGGGAATGGCTGGGCGATGGTTCTATCCCCATGCTCAACTATGTGAGCTGGATGGGGATCAGTGCATTGCTGATGCTTGTATTCAGACTATTATCATTTGACAAACACAACCAATTCGCTGTAAATTTGTTATTGATTCAATTTATGTTTTTTCTCATCTTGCGTACTTTATTATGAGTTTGTTGCTTTATATACTTCTCGCTTTTGCTGTGTTCTTTACAATGGAAGGGATCACCTGGCTCACACATAAATTTGTGATGCATGGATCGCTCTGGTACCTGCATGAAGATCATCACCAGCCACGTGGTCATTTCTTTGAAAAAAACGATGCCTTCTTTCTCAT
>JANMOR010000245.1:0-4392 GCA_031369435.1 Chitinophagaceae bacterium | reverse complement strand
TGTGCCATCCAACAGCCGTGTAACAAAAAAGTGGGAGTGTATCTGCATCCTGTTCACTTTCAAACGCAGCAATAAATAAACTTGTATGTGCAGGTGGAATAAAAGCAGCAACGGCCCATCCCTTTTCACACAAACGCATTTCGCCTGTTTCAACATCAATGCCAATGCCTTTGCGGGAAGGAAGTTCGTAGAGATTGCCACCATCCGGCAACTCTATCCAATTATCAAGATCAACAGGGAATGCGTCCCATCCGGCACGACCAACGGCATAGAGGGATTTATCTTCAAATATATTTCCACTTCCGTCGGAATAGAGTATGTAAGGCGATTGTGAAATCATTAGCATCAAGCTTTTAGCTGCGAGCTGCAAGCAAGAGCATTCAACTTGTGGCTAATGACTTGCAGCTAACGGCTTGTATTTAAATATTGCCTGCAAAATTCGTGAATTTGTTCCAGTTCGTCGAAAGCAATTGCTTTTTGAAACTCAAACTTGTGGATTTTGTTCTTTTGGGTTTTGATGGAAATGCTGTGCGGCAGGGCTTCGATACCGGCAATTTGTTCCCAATCGAGCTCTTTATCCTTTGGAAAACTGGAGATGGTAACACCAAGATGATGAACGGTTACTTTTTCACGTTGAATCAGTTTCAGCTCACAATAAAAAACATAGTAGTACATCCCTGTTGCTAATAATAAAAAAGAAGCTGTGAGCCAGGATTGATCAAGCAAAGCAAGAATGGATAAACCACCGAACACAATCACTTCAATCAACCTGAAAGTTGCATTGAGCCGGGAAGATTCATCTGCAAAACCACGCATAAATGCAAGAGCAATTACATCGAGCCCAATGACCACTTCGCAAAAGGCAGTGATGCGGTTATCCATTTTAAACTCATAAGAAGCGCCTGCAATAAAAACAAGCCCGGCAAAAAAATGCAGCAGGGGGCTGAATTTTTTAAGATTACTGTAGGCAGGGTGCACAATGGAAACTGAAAGTGGGGTAGCCATAGCAGCAGGTTTTTACCTTAGATGCAAGGTTAAAAAAAATCCATAAAACCTTGTTTAAACAATTGGCTTCTTGGCAAATTTCTCACGGCAAAAAGCATTGATCTCATCCATTTGCAGTTCACTTAAAACGATGCCCGTTTCATACTGGATGAATTGATTTTGTTTTGTATTGATGGAAACGAAATCGTTTTTGATGAGCATATTGTCAACGTCTTTCCATTCAATTAACCGGTTACCCATATTGTTGGGAGTGTAGATGCCTTTTTCTTCAATGCTTACATAAGATGGAGAATAAATTTTCCGCTCAGTAAAAAATAATAGCAACAAACCCAAGCCTCCAACGATCTGGAGCATACCCATAAAACTCAGGTTCATACCAAATGAATACCATCCAGCATAAAATAAAACGGCTGCTTCGGCTAAACGGAAGATGCCATTCATTGCTGCACTGTTGCTGAACAGGCGTTTACCTGCCAAGGCAAATAAAACGCTGAGTATAGCGCCTGCTACCTGTACCACTACAAACAAAAGATCAGGTGTGGGTTGTTTATAATCGCCCCAGGCATTAGCCATCATTAAAAAGCCGGCAAGCAAATGCAAAAGCCTTGCTGCCTTTTTTTGCTTTTCAAATGGTTCAAAAAAAATGGGAACTTTATATGTTGGCATAGTGGACTAAAGATACAAACTTAAAACACTTGCTGAGAACAAGATGGCACTCAGAAAAAGATACCAGAAAAATGATTTCAATAACTTAGTTCTTTGATTACTTCGGATTACTGGCAAGTAAATAATTACTTAATTTATAAAGCACCCTGGCACCTACATTCTCATCCCATTCATTAGAGCTAATACCTACTTCGCTCAAGTCGAAGCCAATTAATTTGCGGCCGCTTTTAATGATCTTGCGTAAAATATAAAACACCTGTTCACTTTCCAACCCACCCATTACAGGAGTGCCGGTATTTGGACATAGTTTTGGATCTAATCCATCAATATCAAAAGAAATGTATACTTTTTCAGGAAGATGATTCACAATTTCATCAGCAATTTCATTCCATGTTTGTCCTTCGTACTGACGATCTTTTAATTCACGATCGAAATAACAAATCACTTTGTAATTACTATCGCAAACAATTTTCCATTCATTATCGCCATAATCTCTAACTCCTAACTGCACCAGTTTTTTCAACTGAGGTATTTCTTTCAATGCATTAAACATAAGTGACGCATGCGAATAATGAAAACCTTCATACGATTCACGCATATCAAAATGTGCATCAATCTGGAGTATTCCAAAATCGCCATGCTTTTCTGCAATTGCTTTAAAATAGCCGAGTGCGGTGCTGTGATCGCCTCCTAATAAACCAACCAGCTTGTCCTGTGCTAATAATTCTTTTGTTTGCTCATACACCCAGCTGTTCATAAACAAACTTCCTTCATTTACTTCTTTGAGTGTTTTGCACATGAACTTGTTGTCGTTCACATTTTCATCCTGTGCAATATAATTGATATAGAGTTCGGCTTCTTTGCGGAGGTAATCGCTTTTCAGTAAAATTTTCCTGTCGGTTGCACGCATAAAAATTCCTCTGCGCCACATATCATTGGTATCGTTATCGTATAACTCAACCTGGAGACTGGCTTTAAAAATATGATCAGGTGCACGGGCAGTACCTGCTTTGTAACTGACAGTTACTTCCCATGGCACAGGAAGAATAATAAGGTCGGCATCTTCCTCTGAAAAAGGCAACCCGAAAATATTGTTATTGGGGTTGGCGGCATCGTTGTGGTCGAACTGAGACAGGTCAATCATGATCTTTTTTCATTTACAAAAAACCTTGCAAAGGTAACAGACAGTTGAACATGAATGAATAGTTGCATGGGAAGTTTTGCACATTAAGGCTCTTCAGGCTAATTATAGCTCCGGATAATTTCATCAGTTCATCCTCACAAAAATGCAGCTCATCATTTTTCCCAATTGCCAAAATAAAGCGAGCTGTTTTATGGTTAACTTTGCGCTGCACAAAAAAGAGAGGGAAAATGAAGACTTCACATATACTGATTTTGGTAGTGATTGCGATTGCAATAGGCATTTTGATCAGTACCATGAGCGATCTGTCAACTTACGACACAATAGATTCGGCCAAGGGCAAACCGGGCAAGTTTTTACACCTCATCGCCAAACTGGATACAAGTAATGGCAAAGAAATTGAATATGATGCGATGAAGAATCCGAATTACCTCAGTTTTCATATCATTGATTCATTGGGCGGTTCTACAAAAGTTGTGTACATGAAAGGTAAGCCACCAACAGATATGGAGCGTAGCGAACGAATGGTACTGAAAGGAAAAATGACCGATAGTGCTTTTTTATGTGATGATATTTTGATTAAATGCCCCAGCAAATACATTGACGATAAAGCAAAAATCAGCAGCAACACGAAATAACCAACCAATATTTCAACCTGTGGTTGTTTTATTGATACCAGATTAGAAAGAGCTATACAAAACTTACTGTTATAATTTAACCATATGCCATTTATAGGGGAGCAATTATTACCGGGACAAATTGGAACCTTCCTTGCAATTCTATCTTTAGTTTCATCTTTACTTGCTACAATTGCTTATTTCAAAGCAACTCAGTCTGCAATTATTACTGATCAGCAAAACTGGAAACGCATTGCCCGGGCAGCTTACCTGGCCGAGATCGTTTCTGTGATTGGCATTTTTGCAACACTTTATATCATTATTTCCAATCATCAGTTTGAATATAAGTATGCATGGCAACACAGCAACTACGAGCTGCCTATGCAATATATCCTGGCTTGTTTCTGGGAAGGACAGGAGGGCAGTTTCTTGCTTTGGAGTTTCTGGCATTGTGTGTTGGGTGGTATTATCATTTTGCGTGAAAAGCAATGGGAAGCACCCGTAATGACCACCATCAGTTTCGCCCAGTTTGCCCTGGCAACCATGGTGATAGGTATTTATTTTTTCAATTTAAAGGTTGGCAGTAATCCTTTTGTACTGATGCGGAATGAAGGGATGCTGAGTCCTGATCAGTTCCCGATTGGCTTTAATGCCGATGGCAGTTTAAGAACTGATTACCTGAGTTTTATCCGTGATGGTAATGGGCTTAATCCATTATTGCAGAATTACTGGATGACGATTCATCCGCCGGTTTTATTCCTGGGCTTTGGCAGCACTATTGTTCCTTTTGCTTTTGCTATAGCCGGGCTTTGGAAAAAAGATTTCAGTGGCTGGATCTTACCAGCCCGTCCATGGGCTTTGTTTAGTGCCGGAATACTGGGCTTAGGAATTATGATGGGAGCAGCATGGGCTTATGAAAGTTTAACCTTTGGCGGCTACTGGGCATGGGATCCTGTTGAAAAT
>JANMOR010000236.1:0-1567 GCA_031369435.1 Chitinophagaceae bacterium | reverse complement strand
GCTTGCGTATGAAAGTATAACAGTTGCTTCAGGGTTTGAAAACATATTAACTAATAACAGTAAGATGAGAAACACCGGTGTTGAAGCAGCGGTGAATTACAGAGCCATCAATAAAGCAAACTGGACCTGGGATGTTGGTTTTACCATTGCTAAAAACGACAATAAAATTTTATCGATACCTGGTGTTAAACGCATAACAGAATATGCCGGTGCTTCTATCTTAACACAGAAGTCAAGCCAGGCCAACCTGTTTTATGGATATGTTGCTAACGGTGTATTCAGTTCTCAACTGGAAGCCAATAATGCCAATTTGAAAAAGAAGAATGCTGATGGTACTTACAGTTATTTCGGGGCAGGCGATGTGCGGTTCTTTGATAGTAATGGTGATCATATCATTGATGAGAACGACCGTACAATCATTGGTATACCTACCCCCGATTTTTTTGGAAGCATTACGAATCGGTTGCAGTACAAACGTTTTCAGCTCGATGCCTTGTTTACATTTACAAAAGGAAACCAGGTGTTCAACTATCTGCGTTATAAACTTGAGTCAGCAAGCGGTGTTGAAAACCAGTTAAACAGTGTAGTGAACAGGTGGAGATCAGAAGGACAGGTAACAGAAATGCCAAAAGCAACTTATGGCGATCCCATGGGCAATAACCGTTTCAGCACACGCTGGATTGAAGACGGATCGTATTTCCGCTTACGCAGTGCAACAGTTACTTATAATATTCCATTTAAAGACAGGTTTATAAAAAATGCATCCATTTACCTGAGTGGTAATAACATATTTACTTTGACAAAGTATCGTGGTTTCGATCCTGAGTTCAGCGCCGGAACAAGTTTGTTTGCACAAGGAATTGATACGGGTCTTGATCCGCTTTACAGAACGTTTACACTGGGAGCAAGGATTGGTTTATAATGAATGAAAATTGAAAATAAAATAATTATACGAATCTTAAATAACACTTCAGTTATGAAGAAAAGAAATTTAATCTGGTCTGCATCATTTGCTATACTGCTCATCAGTTTGTCGGGTTGTAAAAAAATATTTGATATCAAGCCGCAGATAGAGCTCGATGAAACGCAGGCTTATCAAAACGTGTACGACGCTGATGCAGCAGTGGTTGGTATCTATGGAAAATTCATGGGTCTTGCTGATCGTTATGTTGTGTTAAATGAGCTTCGTGGCGATTTGCTGGATGTAACCAATAATGCAGATGAAAATTTAAGGCAGATCAGTACACATAGTGTTACGGAAAGTAATCCTTATGCAAGTCCAAAACCGTTTTATGAACTGATCCTTAATTGTAATGATGTAATGGAGCATTTCAAAGTCATGCTCAAAGAAAATAAAATGAATACTGATCAGTTCAATCAACGTTATTCTGATGTAGGTTCATTGCGCTCATTTCTTTATTTGCAATTAGGTATTCACTTTGGACAGGTGCCTTACGTAACCAGTGCATTAAAGAATGTGGATGATGTGAAGAACGCTGGTAATTTTCCAAAACTGCCGTTCCATGTATTGCTCGATAGTTTAATTAATTTTTCTGAAAGCCTGCCA
>JANMOR010000193.1:0-2493 GCA_031369435.1 Chitinophagaceae bacterium | reverse complement strand
GTCGTAATTCCGCAACAGGGTAGGCAGTATGCCTTTGAAAGTAGAATGAAATAATTTGTGTTGATAGTGTTGCTCTTTTTCAAAAAGCTTATGCAGTTCTTTCTTTTTTATTTTTTGTAAGAGCTCTCCTTTGAAATGTGGCCATGCATCTTTTAATTGCTTATTGCTTTTATTCCCATACATGTGGTTGATGGTTGTTAGTGTGTTCCGCATCTTCAACAAATTTGGAAAATCGTCTTTCAGTTTGGTATCCATATCAAACGGATAACCACCAAACAATTCATCACCGCCATGACCATCTAATGTAACAACAATTCCTTTTTCCCTGAAACCTTTATAGGATTGAAAAAATGTAACAGGCGCCGTCAGGTATATCTCTTCAAAATCGTACACCGTTTGCAATATATGATCAGGTCGTAGGTCGGGTTGAACAATTACTTTTACTGCTTCTACGCCTGCATGTGCGGCCACCTGCAATGCTTCTTTTGTTTCATCCAAAGCAGAACCAGGAAAGCTGGCAACAAGGGCGGTGTACCCGCCATTCTTTCCAAAACCTAATTTTCCTAAGGTTGAAACCACATAACCTGAATCAATTCCGCCGCTTAAAGCCGAACCAACAGGTACATCACTCCGCATTCGAAGTGTGCACGACGATTCAAATAATTCCCTGAACTGTTCTACCGCTTCATTAAAATTTTTATGTGCAGGTTTTTGCTCCAGCAATTGCTCAGGAAAATAATAGCGGCTGATATTCAGTTGTCCATTTTTGTACACAGCATACGATCCTGCGGGAAACTTATGAATACCATTAATAATGGTATCGGGTAATACTTCATTATCAAACGGATTTTCTATTGAAAAATTAATAAACGCACGGTTATAAGAAAACGCCGGTAAACAATTGTACAGGCTTTTCATTTCAGAAGCAAAAGCAAATTGTTCCCCTTCCTTTATATAGTAGAATGGTTTTTTACCAATCCTGTCACGGCTCATGAACAACGTTTTTTCTGCTTCATCATAGATCACAAACGACCACATCCCATTCAGTTTTGTTAAAGCAGCCGGGCCTTCCAGTATCATCAGCTTTAATAATACTTCTGAATCTGATTCGGTGGTAAACTGCACACCTTTTTGTTTGAGTTCTTTTTTGATCTCGATATAATTATAAATTTCGCCGTTAAATACAATGGCATAACGATCATCAAAAAGCATGGGTTGATTGGAGCGGCTGTCGGTATCAATAATGGCCAGCCTGCGGTGACCTAACTTTACATTGCCTTCTTTATTATCCCAAGTGCCAAAACCATCAGGGCCACGATGTTTCAGCAAATCCAATTGTTGTTGAAAGGCTTCTTTAGTGATCCGGTAATTGATTGTCCCAAAAATGCCACACATAATAATTATGAAGCTGAACTGCGATCAGTCTTCTGCAATACCTGTTTATAAAGTGAATAATATTTGTCTTTGATCATGTTTCCTGAAAACCGTTTGTTTACAGAAACTGATATTGCCTGCCGGTTAAATGCAGAGAGCTGATTGGTCATTTGCAACATACCTTTGAGTTATGTTTCTTCTTTGCGGTCGTTGGGAATGAGTAGTCCATTTTCTTCACTTATGAATTCGAGCACACCTCCGCAGTTGGTACTTAATACAGGAAGCCCGGCAAACAATGCTTCCAGCATAGTAAGTCCAAAAGATTCCCAATCACTGGCACAAACATAAAAATCGCATTGCTGATAAAGTTTACATAAGCCAGCAGCTGTTAAGGTTCCATGAAAAACAACTGCTTGTTCAACACTTTCTTCCTTAATAATTTGTTGCAATACAGCCATCCTTTCAGGCTTTGTTTCACCCACCAGGTGTAAGATCGTATCAGGATATTTTTTAAGAAAAGCAGGAAGAACATGCAACAGGTAGTCAGCGCCTTTCCGGCTATCGTAAATACCTGCCAATACTAATTGTAAGCCACTACTTGTTTTCTGTTGTTGTTCACGATAAAAAAATTCTTCTTCATTTACAACATTCGGGATGACGATTGGATTTACCCCGGTGAATGTATTGATCTGTTTTGCCTGTGCTGAACTAACGGCAACAATTGCTGCAGCCTCCTGCATTGGTTCGGTAATCAACCCCTGTTTATCTGCTATCCATTCAAACGGAAAAGGCGCCATATGTTCTGAGATAACAAAAGGGATGCCCCATTTCTTTTTGATGGCAACAGCCTCTTTTCCGAAACCATAGACTACATGCAGGTGAAGCAGAACAGGTTTATATTTTTTGATCAACCGGTTGAGTTGCCATTCTACAATTTCCTTTGAAAACCGCCACAGAAATTTTTTATACAAAAAAGATTCAGTGGCCAGTTCAATGATTGGAACCTTTCCGGTATTTACCTCTTTAAAAACAACAAAAAGATTAAAAAGGCCACGAAGGGCTGATACCTTTTCCACCGATTTCTTTACAACAATATGCTCAATAGATTCATCTGTTGCC
>JANMOR010000166.1:0-2096 GCA_031369435.1 Chitinophagaceae bacterium | reverse complement strand
GAATGTTCGCTTCAGAGGTGTCCCTTTTTTCAGGAGTTTTAGTATATATCAGTTCATGCTCAAAATTCCCTCCTGGAAATTCCTGTTTTTTATTGGGTTGACTTATGTAGTTGTGAATATGATTTTTGCAACAATTTATTTTGCAATTGGTGTTGATCAACTGGGAGGCATGGAACAACAAACCATGCATGGAAAATTCTGGGAAGCATTTTTTTTCAGCGCCCAAACATTATCAACTGTTGGTTACGGTCATGTGTATCCATCTTCTTTAACAGCTAATTCTATTGCAGCTTTTGAATCCATAACCGGTTTACTCATGTTTGCTATTGCAACGGGTTTAATGTATGGACGATTTTCGCAACCAAAAGCTTATATCCTGTTCAGTAAAGTTGCATTGTTTTCTCCTTTCAAAGATGGTTATGCATTAATGTTTAGGTTTGCTCCTTTCAAAAATCATTTTTTAACGGATGTGGAAGTTAAAGTGACCCTTGTTTTAAAACTGCTCGATAATAATAATGAACGGAAAAATAAATTTTTCAGTTTAGACCTGGATATCTCTAAAGCAAATTCATTGTCCAGCAACTGGACAATTGTTCATCCTATCAATGAAGAAAGTCCTTTCTTTAATTTAACCCGTGATGAAATAACAGAAGCACAGGCTGAATTGCTGGTGTTTGTGAAAGGATATGATGATGAGTATGCCAATTCAGTTGTGAGCAGGGGTTCTTACATAGCAGATGAATTTGTGTATGGTGCTAAGTTTGATATGATGTATGAACCAAGTGAAGATAAAACCACCACTATTCTTCATTTAAATAAGATTGACAGTTATCATGAAGAAAAACTTCCTGTAAATATAAAATGATGATTACAGAAACAGGAACTGATATTGTACAGGCAGCTTTGTTTTTAAATGAAGGGAGTTTGGTTGCCATTCCAACAGAAACAGTGTATGGGCTTGCCGCCAATGCGTTGAATGAAGATGCAGTGTTGAAAATTTATACAGCAAAAGATCGTCCTCAATTTAATCCGCTTATTGTACATGTTGCATCATTTGTTCAGGCAGAACTCTTGGTACAACATCTTTCAGTTGAAGCCAAAAAATTAGCTGATGCGTTCTGGCCCGGCCCGCTTACTATTTTATTTGATAAAAAAAACACAATCCCTGACCTTGTTACTGCAGGCAGCAGTCGTGTGGCCATACGTGTGCCCAATCATCCCATCACATTGGAGCTATTGCAACAACTGGATTTTCCATTAGCAGCTCCCAGTGCTAATCCTTCAGGATACATCAGTCCAACTACTGCACAACATGTATATGATGGTTTACATGGAAAGATCCCTTATATACTGGATGGTGGTGAATGTACAGTTGGAGTTGAATCAACCATTGTTGGATGGAATGAAGAAGATGAACTGGAAGTATATCGTTTAGGTGGTATTTCAGTTGAGCAGATTGAAGAAGTGCTGGGCAAAAAAATAAGGATCAATAAAAAGATTACTGAAAATCCTGAAACGCCTGGGCAACTTAAAAGTCATTACGCAACTCATACCCCCTTGTTTATGGGTCATGCAGAAGAGATCATGCGCAGGTTTGAAGATCAGAAAATTATCCTCATCAATTTCCAGGGTTATAATCCTGATTTGCCGAAAGAACAGCAATTCATTCTTTCAGCCAATGGTTCAGTTGAAGAAGCAGCCAAGAATTTATTTCGCATACTTCGTGAAGTGGACAAATTAAAAGCAGACGTCATTCTTGCAGAACCTTTGCCCAACAATGGTTTGGGAAGAGCCATCAACGACCGGTTAGAAAGGGCTCAGTTTATTATGAAATAATTATTCCCAGAATTTAACAGGGTAATCAGAACAAGCCCTGCTTTCTAAGTGTTCCAGTTGTTTTCCCAAAGCAAGTAATTGTTCCTCTTGTATATGATCTTCTATAAATGGAAACATTGTTCGTTCTTCAAAACGGATATGCTTTTCAAGTATGGTTTGAAACTCATTCACCAGTTCAACTGTTGACTCTCCATTTCGAATAGCATCAATCATTTTGCGTACCTGGTGATGTTCCGTTTTCATTTGCTCATACAAGTCCA
>JANMOR010000036.1:0-1699 GCA_031369435.1 Chitinophagaceae bacterium | reverse complement strand
GGCCACAAGATATTGTGGCCGCTTTTATTTTATTCTCCTGGATGATAAACCCGTTCGGCCATTTTATACACTTCTTCTTTATTGAGCGTCATCTTTTTTGTTTTCTGTTGTAAATACAATTCCACCTGGTCATCAAAATGTTTACTGCCGGGTTTTGCAGAAGCTCCATACATATTTACCGTTTCAATTAACGGCAATCCATCTTTTTGAAAACGGATAAACATGATCAAACCATCTCCACCAGTTGATTTCAACTTGCCATCTTTGTAAGGAGCTGTCCATTGTGGTGAAAGCAGATCCGGGAAACCCCAGAGCGGCCATTCTTTATTTCCACGTACCAGTTTTTGAATATCGCCCAATGCAAGATCAGTTTTACCGAAATGCTGCATCATGTAATCATACACATATTTGTATGTTTCAACTGCTTCAGCTTTTGTAACAATACGCTGCACTCTTCCCCATGGTTTTGCAGAAAGAAATTTATAGCTCAGTAAAAAAATAGCAGCCCCTTTACTTTCTGCTGTTCCTTTTTTATCCCATGTTTTAAAAGTGTTGATTAACGAAGTATACTGTGGGTACTCTGCAGGATTTAATAAAAACAGACTGTCAATATTATAATCGTAATACAGTTGTGCAGGTAATTGCCGGTCGAACTTTATTTTTTGAAAATTGTCATAATCTAATTTGCCCTGTGGCATTTGTTGAGTAACACGGATGCTTCGGTTGTTATGCCAGGTTTCCCATCCATCAACAACAGGAAATGCAGCAGCACTCAGGTTGTCTTCTTTTGCTGTGGCAAAAAAAGAAGAATGTTTGGTGTTGAACAGGTACCCGCTTTTTGGATTGATGTATTGTGGTAGTTCATTGAATTTACGGAAACTGGTCCATAAGGTTTTTGATGTATTCCCCGGTACTGTTGATTTCCAGTTATAAGCTGTGGATGGATTACGGACAGGTATTAATCCATTGTTTACATAAAAGATAGTATCATATTGATCAGCATAAGTAATATTGAACATCGATAAACGCTGATCTTTTATAGCAGCATAAAACTCAGTAAAGTTTTTTGCCTTATCCATGCTATACCATTGTTCCAGTGAACGGATATCCATATAGGCACCGGTGCGGATAGCAAATACTCCCTGTTTGTTTTTCATGGTAGCACCATACTTGCTCCAGTAAACGGTTCGACCAACAGGAATGGGAATTCCTTTGATATGCAGTTTTATTTTTTTCTGTTCAAGATCAATCCACTCACCATCAAATTTGTATTGATTGGCATTAGCCGGATTCATTTCCAGTTGAAATACATCTACCCGGTCGCAGTAATTCACCGTATGTGCCCAACCAAGATGCTCATTCACTCCATGTAAAATGCAGGGGCCACCTGCTAATAAGCCACCATGAATATTTAAACCTTCTTCACTAATAAGATGTGCTTCGTAAAATGCCTGCGATCCAGTGTTGGGCTGGTGTGCATTGATCAACAGAAATGCTTCACCTGTATTTGTTTTTGATGGATGCACTGCTATAGCATTACTTCCTTTTTGATTCAACTCAGGAACAGTTTGTTCCCTGTTGTTGAAAATATCGATCAACGCTTTATCGGCCCCATTAAAAACAGTCAATGCTAAAACAGAAGATGAAATATATTCCTTCATTGTAACAGGGAATATATTTTTGTGCAAGACTTCTTCGG
>JANMOR010000018.1:0-1529 GCA_031369435.1 Chitinophagaceae bacterium | reverse complement strand
GCAGAAGCTGCAGGTTTTTCAACAGAACGGTTAAAACGTATTGACAGGGAAATGAATGAGTGGGTACAAAAAGGATGGATGAATGGCGGCGTAGCAATGATCATCCGCAATGGCAAGATCGCTTACTACAAAGCAGCAGGCTATAACAATTTGGATACAAAAGCTCCGCTGCAGAAAGATGGCATCTTTCGTATTGCGTCACAAACAAAAGCCATTACCAGTGTAGCCATTATGATCCTGTTTGAAGAAGGAAAGCTTTTACTGGATGATCCTGTTTCAAAATATATTCCTGCTTTCAGAAAACAACAGGTGCTGGACAAGTTCAACGCAGCTGACACCACTTACACAACTGTTCCTGCAAAAAAAGAAATTACTATTCGTGAATTATTAACGCATACTTCAGGTCTTGGCTATGCACAAATAGGAAGTCGTGAATCCAATGCCATTTATGCAAAACATCATCTTACTGCGGGTGTGGGTGTAAAGAATGACAAACTGTTAGATGCAATGAACCGTCTTGCTAAATTACCATTGATGCATCAGCCCGGTGAAAGATGGACCTATGGTTTAAACACTGATCTGCTTGGTTGCCTCGTGGAAGTAATCTCCGGAATGACACTGGATAATTTTTTTAAGCAACGCATCTTTGAACCACTGGGCATGAACGATACTTATTTTATGGTGCCAAAAGAAAAAGCTGCAAGACTTGTGACAATGTATCGTGAAGATTCAACGGGCAAACTGTACATATCGCATAGCGATGTACTCAATGGAAAAGATGTAACACCTGAATATGCATTGGAACCAAGTACTTATTATTCCGGTGGCGCAGGTTTATCATCTACCATTTATGATTATGCCGTTTTTCTTCAGATGTTGTTGAATGATGGTAAGTACAATGGCAAAAGGATTTTAAGCCGCAACTCTGTCCGCATGATGACGATGAACCAGATTGGCGATATAACATTTCGTGCCGGCGATACATTTGGTTTAGGTTTCCAGGTGATTACAGAAAAAGGAAGCGGACGTACACCTGCACAGGCAGGTACTTATAGTTGGGGTGGAGCTTTTTCCACTTCTTACTGGGTTGATCCAAAAGAAAAAATAGTACTGTTGTTTTACCGGCAACTGCAAGGCACTACAAAAGGAGAAGTGGTTGAAAAATTCAGGGCACTAACGTATCAGGCGTTGAATGATTAAATGTCTGAACCTTGATTTATTGGATTTTTGGGAGGAGCAAGACTTTATTCGGCTATTGTTCTTGTACCTATTTGCATAAATTGATGATGATTAGCAAGTGATTTTTATACAAGGAGTTGCGTATATTTAAGAGTAAGCGGTCATTATAAAAAGACTTCACGTACATAATGAAAAAATATTTGTTTTTGTTACTTCTATTTTATACGACAACCCTTTTTGGACAGGAGCATAATTCTGACACTTCCTTAGTAATCAACCGACAGACTTTTAAAATTCAAACAAGAGAAATCAATTCCGACCAGGTTGCATTGACAATTTATCGTAACACA
>JANMOR010000791.1:0-3044 GCA_031369435.1 Chitinophagaceae bacterium | reverse complement strand
CAAGAATGACGCCTTGTCCAAAAATTACAAATGGACGCTCTGCTTCATTGATCAATTTAGCAGCTTCTTCAATATATTTTTTGCGTACAATCGGTTTAGGACGATAGCTGCGGATGTGCTCACATTTTTTATACCCTTCGTAATCGAACTTCTGTAACTGTGCATTCTTGGTAATATCAATCAACACAGGACCGGGTCTTCCGCTTCCTGCGATATAAAATGCTTTGGCTAATACAGCCGGAATTTCTGTTGCATCAGTTACCTGGTAATTCCATTTGGTAACAGGTGTAGTAATGTTGATTACATCTGTTTCCTGGAAAGCATCCGTACCAAGTAAATGCGCAAACACTTGTCCTGTAATACAAACCAAAGGAGTGCTATCGATCATTGCATCAGCTAAACCTGTAACAAGATTTGTTGCACCTGGTCCACTTGTTGCAAACACAACACCAGTTTTGTTGCCGGCTCTTGCATAACCTTGTGCAGCATGGATGGCACCTTGTTCGTGACGAACAAGAATATGTTGAAGACGATCATTATAATCATACAAAGCATCATAGATAGGCATGATGGCTCCACCCGGATAACCAAAGATGGTGTGAACATTTTCGCACAACAATGCATCCAGTACCGCTTCACTTCCGCTGATGGATTTCATTTTTGATTCTGCTGTTTTCTTTTCTTTTAATTCAAGTGTTTCCATTACAAATAATTTATAATTCTATTAAGCTTCTTTGGCCCCTATCTCCATCTCTTTCCCTTATTAAACTTTTATATCTACCACATAAGCAATAGTTCTTTTCTCTACACATCTTAACAACTCAACTATTTTTCAACACTTTCGAATAGCAAGGGCTGCGAAAGGAGTTCTCCCCCTTTGGAGGAGTTAGAGGGGGCTTCATCCGTTACACAACCCTCACTCGCATCTTTCACACACATCGCATATTTATATAATACCCCTCTTGTTACTTTTAATGTTGGTTGTTGCCATTTACTTCTTCTTTCAGCAATGATGGCATCACTTACTTTCAAGGTCATTTTTTTGGTAGCAACATCCAGTTCAATGATATCATCATCTTCAACCAATGCAATTAAACCTCCTTCAAATGCTTCGGGTGTAATATGTCCTACAACAAATCCATGTGAACCACCGCTGAAACGACCATCAGTAATCAACGCAACATCTTTTCCCAAACCTGCACCCATAATGGCTGAAGTTGGTTTCAACATCTCCGGCATACCTGGTGCACCTTTCGGTCCTTCGTTACGAATCACTACTACATCACCTTTCTTTACTCTTCCGTTCGCTATGCCTTCTACTAAATGTTTTTCACCATTAAACACTCTTGCCGGACCAACAAAACGTTCTCCTTCTTTACCGGATATTTTTGCCACACTTCCTTTTTCAGCTAAGTTGCCATATAGAATTTGCAAATGCCCGGTTGCTTTCAAAGGTGTTTCTATTGGGAAAATAATTTTTTGAGTTTCGAAATTTAAATCAGGAGCTGCTGCTAAATTTTCAGCTATTGTTTTTCCGGTAACGGTTAAACAATCACCGTGCAGCATTCCTTTACTTAATAAATATTTCATTACTGCAGGTACGCCACCATGTGTATGTAATTCCTGCATTAAATATTTTCCGCTTGGTTTAAAATCAGCCAGCACCGGTGTTTGATCACTGATGCGTTGAAAATCATTTTGCGTTAAATCAACATCCACACTTTTTGCCATCGCAATTAAATGCAACACGGCATTCGTGCTGCCGCCAAAGATCATCACAGTAACAATTGCATTTTCAAATGCTTTCTTTGTCATGATATCTTTTGGCTTGATATCTTTCTCAAGTAATACTTTGATAGCCTTACCGGCATCTAAACATTCTTTTTTCTTATCATCACTCAAAGCAGGGTTACTTGATGAATAAGGCAAACTCATACCAAGTGCTTCAATAGCTGCTGCCATTGTATTAGCTGTGTACATGCCACCACATGCGCCAGCACCGGGACAGCTATGTTTCACCACTTCTTTAAAATCTTCAGGTGTTATGGTGCCTGCAATTTTTTTACCTAATGCTTCAAACGAAGAAATGATATTCAGTTCCTCTCCTTTATAATGACCTGCAGCAATTGTACCACCATAAACCATAATTGATGGACGATTCAAACGGCCCATCGCCATAATAGCGCCGGGCATATTTTTATCACAGCCGGGTAATGCAATCAATCCGTCATAATAAAAACCACCACACACTGCTTCAATACTATCAGCAATCAAATCACGGCTAACCAAACTATAACGCATCCCATCGGTTCCGTTGCTGATGCCATCACTGATGCCGATTGTATTAAAGATCAAACCCACCATTTCATTCTTCCATACGCCTTGTTTTACATCTTTTGCCAAATCATTCAAATGCATGTTACAGGTGTTGCCATCATAACCCATACTGCAAACACCGATCTGCGGTTTCTTTAAATCATCCTCTGTTAACCCAATGCCATACAACATCGCTTGTGCAGCGGGTTGTGTTTCATCCTGCGTTAATGTCTTCGAATATTTATTTAATTCGCTCATATCAATTCCAATTCTTGTTTATATACCTTCTCAATTACTCTGTGTGCGTACGCTTCCTGAATTTTCTTACTCACTGTTTCGCTCCAGGATTTTGGAAACTTGTAATCATCCAAACTTTCAAATCCAATAACTTCTGCTGCTGTGCCACAGAAAAAAGCAGCTTCTGCATTTTTTAATTCATCTATTTTAAAGAACCGCTCTTCAACTTCAATACCCAACTCATTACTTAATTCAAATACCGTAGCTCTTGTAATACCCGGAAGGATATTTCCTTTTGCAGGTGTAAACAGTTTACCATCTTTTTCATAAAACAAATTTGCTCCAGGTCCTTCTGCAACATTTCCATTCATATCGAGCAGCAATGCTTCATCAAATCCTTTTGCTTTTGCTTCATGACTGGCCAGTAATGAGTTTACATAATGACCGGCTGCTTTCGCTTCGATCTTAAACGCTTTTGGATTGGGGCGTTC
>JANMOR010000785.1:0-1583 GCA_031369435.1 Chitinophagaceae bacterium | reverse complement strand
GATTTGAACTGTTGAATGATTTTTTCTTTGATACAATTGCAGTAAAAGTGAAGGACATTGAGCCCATCAAAGCAAAAGCAGAAAGACAGGAAATTAATCTGCGTTATATCAATGAGCAAACCATTGGTATTTCCATTGATGAAACAACCACACTGGAAGATTTATATGACCTTATCAACTGTTTTGTAAATGATACCGACCCTGTTCATTTCACCATTGATGAAGAAACCATTCTGCAACACATCCCTGTTGTATTGGCAAGAACAAGTAAATTCTTAACGCATCCCAACTTCAATACACATAACAGTGAAAGCCAGATGATGCGTTATATCAAACAACTGGAGAACAAAGATCTTTCATTGAACACATCCATGATTTCATTAGGCAGTTGTACCATGAAGCTGAATGCTGCAACTGAAATGATGCCATTGAGCTGGGCACATTGGAGCAAGATTCATCCCTTTACTCCTGCCAATCAAACAGAAGGTTATCAGCAGATCATTGATGAACTGTCAGCATACCTTGTAGAGATAACCGGTTTTGATGCCTGCAGCCTGCAACCCAACAGCGGTGCACAAGGAGAGTATGCAGGATTACTTGCCATCCGCAATTATCATTTAGCTAACGGTGATGCACATCGTAAAATTATACTCATTCCTGTTTCAGCACATGGAACCAATCCTGCAAGTGCAGTAATGGCAGGCATGAAAGTAGTAGTGGTGAAAGCATTAGAGAACGGGTATATTGATGTAGCGGACTTTAAAGCAAAAGCTGAACAACATAGCGCCAACCTTGCAGGAACCATGATCACTTACCCAAGTACATTTGGCATTTTTGAAGAAACGGTAAAAGAAATTTGTGAGATCGTTCATCAACATGGCGGGCAGGTTTATATGGATGGCGCCAACATGAATGCACAGGTTGGATTAACATCACCCGGATTAATTGGTGCAGATGTTTGTCATTTGAACCTGCATAAAACATTTGCTATTCCACACGGTGGTGGCGGGCCCGGTATGGGACCAATTTGTGTGAAGGCACACCTGGCTGAACATCTTCCTGGTCATATCAGCAGCAACACTCATGGTGCTGTTAGTGCTGCACCTTATGGTTCTGCTTCTATCTTACTCATCAGTTATGCATATATACGCTTGCTGGGTACAGTGGGTGTAAAGAAAGCAACTGAGTTTGCTATTCTCAATGCCAATTATATGAAAGCAAGACTGGAAAAAGATTTTGAAATTTTATATACCGATGAGCATGGCACCTGTGCACACGAATTTATTGTTGATCTCCGTCCGTTTAAAAATACGGCGGGTATTGAAGCAGAAGATGTAGCCAAGCGTTTGATCGATTATGGCTTTCATGCTCCAACCATGAGCTTTCCTGTTGCCGGTACCATTATGATTGAACCAACAGAAAGTGAAGACAAAGCGGAGCTTGATCGTTTTTGCGATGCAATGCTTTCCATCCGGGAAGAAATAAAAGCTATTGAAGAAGGCAAATCGGATAAAAAAGATAATGCATTGAAAAATGCACCGCATACACAGTTTGTAGTAATGGCGGACGAATGGAAACATGCT
>JANMOR010000768.1:0-1523 GCA_031369435.1 Chitinophagaceae bacterium | reverse complement strand
GTATGGCTTCTTTAAAGTTTGATTACAGCAAAGGAAAAGTAGGAGCCGTTGCTGATCTTGGTTTTGGAACCAGGGCTAAAGAATTTTCTTATAATGAAATGGGTGCTTTAGCCATTATCAAACAGGCATATGTTACCTATGCACCGTCTGATCATGTAAAGTTTACAGCCGGTAAATGGGCAACACATATGGGCTACGAGTTACTCGATCCTCAACTCAACCGTAATTACAGCATGAGTTATATGTTTTCTTATGGACCCTTTTCTCATACAGGTTTAAAAGCAGATTTCACTTTTGGCAGTGGTTTTGGTGCCATGCTTGGAGTTGCCAACCCAACAGATTACCTGAGTGCTCCCTTTGCTAAGAAGAATGTGATTGCACAGGTAAGTAAAACTTCTGATCATGTGAATGCATATTTAAATTATGTTGGTGGAAAAGATATGGGCGATAATTCAATCAACCAGGTTGGACTTACTTTAATTGTTCCAGTAAATGATAAATTCGGATTAGGTTACGATGGTACAGTAAAATCTGTTAAACCATCCGGAGGTTCTTCTGATTCATGGTGGGGTTCTGCCTTATACATCAATGTGGATCCTGTTGAAAAATTCGGATTTACTGTAAGAGGTGAATATTTTTCTGATGATAAAGGCGTTGGCGGTATTGGTACTTCCCTTTTTGATGCAACTCTTTCTTTAAATATCAAACCTGTAAAAGGATTGATGATCATTCCTGAAATTAGAGTGGATGCAGCAAAAAATCCTTTGTTCTTTAAGAACACTGATTTACCAACAATACCAACCGATAAAACTGCAGCAGCATTTAATATCGCAGCTATTTTCAGTTTCTGATCATAACAGGTTGAAAGTTGTTCACTATTAAGATTGAAAAGGAGAATATGATTTAGAGGAGAAGAATAAATTAAATACGATACAATAAATTAAAGTTCCCTTTTTTATAAGTGGGGTCTCCTTAACCGGAGGCTATCGATTAACCTCCTGTTTTTACAGGAGGTTTTTCTGTTTCTATATAGCCGGTTCCTGCTGACTCAGACAATGGAAACTTCCCAACCCCCAGATGATTTCTGTTGAATCAATACCAACTACTTCTCTCGTTGGGAAACATTGCTGAATGATCTGCAAAGCCTGCTCATCTTTTTTACTCCTGAATGTTGGAACAATTACAGATTGATTAGCAATATAAAAATTGGCATACGAACATGGGAGACGCTGCTCTTCATAAATCAATTCATCGGGCATGGGTAATTCAACAATGTTTAATTGTTTGCCGTTGAGTAAACGCATTTCCTGTAACTGTTGTAAATTATGTTGCAGCAATGCATAATTTTCATCGTTCTTATTTTCTTCAATAACAGTAATAACGGTGTCTTCATTTACAAAACGAACCGTATCATCAATATGTCCGTCTGTATCATCTCCAATAATTCCTTCATCCACCCAAAGCACCTGTTCCATTCCATAAAAATTACAAAGGTATTCTTCAATCTGTTTTTGATTCAAATG
>JANMOR010000754.1:0-6892 GCA_031369435.1 Chitinophagaceae bacterium | reverse complement strand
GCAGGAGTAGGAACACCAGGCGCTGTTACTCCACGAGGACAATTAATAAATGCAGTTGATACTGCCATTTGGTTCGCAGACAGGGTTGTTACACCAGCAGAAAGGTCAGCATTTAAAGGTATTATTTTTGAACCTGAACATTTACCTGGTGCAACCGTAAAATTTACAGCAGGTCTTTTTCCTAATCTTAGAAAGTTTAATGATTCAACAAGAGCTGATTTGAATGATTATTCTGACAGGCCATTTATTTTATTCCGTTTTTCTGATTTGTATTTGATTGCTGCAGAAGCAGCATTTAAAGGCGGAGGTACCTTGCAACAGGCGGCAGATATGATCAATGTTCTCAGAACAAGAGCTGCATTAAAATTAAATCAAACTCCGGCACAATATGCTGCAGCCGTTGCAGCACAGCAAATTACTCCTGCACAGGTAACCCTGGACTTCATCCTGGATGAAAGAAGCCGTGAATTATTTGCTGAGGATTGCAGGTGGTGGGATCTGTCCCGCACCAAGACACTTGTTGCAAGAGTTCAGCAGTATAATCCTGAAGGTGCAGCTGGTGTGCAGGCTTTCAATATGCTGAGACCAATTCCTCAAAGCCAAATTGATTTAGTAACTGAAGGACCTAAGTTTCCTCAAAACCCAGGGTATTTTTAAATAAAAATTGTTAAACAAACAGGTCTAAAATAGAAACCGGGAATAAAGGTTTGTTATTCCCGGTTTCTTAAATTCAAATCAAGAACATCACAATTATTCTATTAATTTTTTATGCAGGGTAAAATAAAATATAAATTTTTAATCTTTTTTGTAATACTGATTAGTGTTATTTCCTGTAAAAAAAACAATTCAACGAATCCAACAACTACACCAACTACAGCTCCTGATACTGCTACTATAAAAGGATCTGCAGCTTTTACAACAGGGATAGCAATCAGTTATAGTCTGATGAAAAATAATTCAACCTATTCTTCCCTTGTAAAAAATCAATTTGATCGGGTTACGTTTGAATACCAGATGAAGCACGGTGCCAATGTGCAGAATAATGGAAGTTATAATTTTACCAATACGGATGATTTGGTAACTATTGCTCAGGCTGCAGGACTTGAAATATATGGTCATACATTGGTGTGGCATCAGAACAATAATGGAAACTATTTAAGATCATTAACTTCTTCAGGCGGTGCTAACTTATTAGTTAATCCTGGTTTTGAAAATGATTTCACTAACTGGTTTACACAAGTGTCTTCTACTGCACCTACATCAGGGAATATTTCAATTGTTAACAGTGGTGCTCAAAATGGAACAAAGGCTGCAAAGGTTTTAGTAAATACGCCAGGTCCGGATCCCTGGAGCATCCAGATATCTTCAGACAATATTACTGTTACAGGCAATATAGCATATACAATAAGATTTTGGGCAAAAGCTATCACATCAGGTCAGTCATTGCGGGCAATCGCACAAGGCACATCTTTTTATGCACAACAAAACCAGGCTTTGACTACAACATGGACAGAATATACTTTTCCATTTACACCCAATGAAAATGCTATTTCTGTAAAATTTCATTTTCCTAATGCAGGCGAATTTTATATTGATAATTTAACAGTAACACAGGCCGGCAGCAATTTGAATCCTGTGTTAGTCAAAAATGCCATGCAGGATTGGATAACAACTGTCGTTACACGATATAAAGGAAAAACAAAGTCATGGGATGTAGTGAATGAAGTTATTGACGAAGCAGGTAATTACCGTACAGGAACCAGTACCAACGATATTTTTTACTGGTATGCAGTACTCGGCCCCTCTTATATTGCGGATGCTTTTAATTATGCTCATGCTGCGGATCCGGATGCAGTATTATTTATCAATGATTATAATCTTGAATCGAGTCCTTCAAAGTTAAGTGCTACGATTTCTCTGATCAACCAGTTAAAAGCTGCTGCCGTGCCTGTACATGGCATCGCTACACAAATGCATATCAGCATAAATACACCAAATGCCAACATTGACAATATGTTTGTTCAACTGGCAGCCACAGGATTAAAAGTGCATGTGTCGGAATTGGATATCAAGATAAATCCAGGTAATGCCAATCCATTTACAGCAACGCCCTCATTACTTGATCAGCAGGCGCAGAAATATAAATATGTAGCACAGTCTTATAAAAATAATGTACCAGCCGCTCAACGTTATGGTATTACAGTATGGAATGTGACCGATTCAGACAGTTGGATAGTTACCAGCTTGGGACAGATTGATTTTCCCTGTTTGTTTGATGCCAGCTTTAATAAAAAGCCGGCTTACAATCAATTCAGAGATGGAATAAAATAATGATTTGAATTAAGACAAGACATAAATAGTTAAAGGCAAGTGCAAATAAAGTTGATTGTAACAAGTACTCTTTACTTTAAAAAAGCATTAAAAAGTTTTGCTGATTTTTTACTGGTGCAAATATATAAAGCAGAAAATTAGTTTTCAATGCGTTTAAATCATGCTTCAGTAATAAGGACTGTAAATATTACAATCATGTTAGTTTGTTTAGGGTCATAATCAGAACGGGGGAATGTGTCTGCATTTCCCCCCCCCTTTTAAGAATCGAAAAATGTACATTTGAACATGCTGTTATTAGGAATAGATATTGGTACTTCTTCTATAAAAGTGTCGGTTGTTGATGCACAATCACAGCAATGTATTGTGTCCGCATCTTATCCTGAAATTGAATCGGAGATCATTTCAAAACAACCGGGTTGGGCAGAACAATGTCCTGCTATGTGGTGGGAACATACACAACAGGCAATCCTGAAAGCGAATGCAACAAAAAAATATAACTCAAAAGAGATTGCTGCAATCGGCATCTCTTACCAGATGCATGGATTAGTAATAGTTGATAAAGACAACAATGTTTTAAGAGACAGTATTATCTGGTGCGACAGCCGTGCAGTTGAAATTGGTAACCAGGCATTCGATACTATTGGTCCATCCAAATCATTGCAACATCTATTAAACTCTCCCGGAAATTTTACGGCGAGTAAATTAGCTTGGGTAAAACAAAATGAACCTGCTGTTTACGAACAGATCAATAAGGTTATGTTGCCGGGTGATTATATTGCTTTACAATTAACCGGATCAACTACAACAAGTATCTCTGCTTTATCAGAAGGAGTGTTTTGGGATTTTGTAAACAATGAACTGTCGAAAGATGTGTTCAAGTATTATGGTTTTAATGAAGCAATCATACCCGAAATAAAAAATGTTTTCTCTGAACACGGATTACTTTCAGTTGCAAACGCTACATCACTTGGATTAAAGCCAGGCATTCCTGTTACTTACAAAGCAGGCGATCAGCCCAACAATGCGTTATCATTAAACGTATTGGAAGCCGGTGAAGTTGCAGCAACAGCGGGTACAAGTGGTGTAATATATGGTGTGAGTGATGAACTGACATTCGATCCGCAATCACGCATCAACAGTTTTGCACATGTGAATTATACGGCCTTACAAAAAAGAATTGGCGTGTTGCTTTGCATCAATGGTACAGGTATCCTTAACCGTTGGGTAAAAAATATTACAGGTAATCAATCTTACCGGCAGATGAATGAAGCAGCAGCAACAATTTCCATTGGCAGCGATGGTTTGTTTGTTCTTCCCTTCGGCAATGGTGCAGAGCGTATGCTGGAAAATAAAATTGCCGGCGCACATGTACAACAACTCGATTTGAATATTCATACAAACGCACATCTCTACCGTGCTTCGCAGGAAGGCATCGCTTTTGCATTCCGTTATGGCCTTGATATCATGCGGGAGAACAAAATGAATCCATCGGTTATACGAGCTGGTAAAGCCAATATGTTTTTAAGTGAAGTATTTACTAAAGCATTTGTAAACACCATAAACATACCGGTGGAACTACACAATTGTGATGGTAGTGTGGGGGCTGCCATTGGTGCAGGTATTGGTGCAGGTATGTATGCCAATGCAAAAGAAGCATTTGCAAATAGAAAACCATTAGCTATGATTGAGCCCGATGGTACAACAAAACAATATGATGTGTTGTATCAGAAATGGAATGAATTATTACAAAAACAACTTCGTTAAAAACACAATTAATTTCAATAACTGAGCTGACAACACCAGTAAAAAATCAAACCATGAAAGTAGTAACAGGACAAACAGAATTTTTTAAAGGCATTCCTCAAATAAAATTTGAAGGAGTAGATTCAGATAACCCATTAGCGTTTCGGTGGTACGATGAAAACAAGCTCGTAGCAGGAAAGAGTATGAAAGAGTGGCTACGCTTTGCATGCGCATACTGGCACAGCTTTGTTGGCAGTGGTGCTGATCCATTTGGCGAACCCACCCATATTTTTCCATGGGATAAAAAAACAGATGCGGTAGAACGTGCAAAAGACAAAGCAGATGCTGCGTTTGAATTTATTACTAAATTAAACCTGCCCTATTATTGTTTTCATGATGTAGATGCCGTTGATTATACTAATGATGTAAACGAAAACGATCGCCGTTTACAAGCTATCACTGCATATTTTGCTGAAAAGCAAAAAGCAAGTGGTGTAAAATTGCTTTGGGCTACAGCTAATTTATTTTCTAACCGCAGATATATGAATGGTGCAGCCACCAATCCTGACTTTCATGTACTCACTCACGGAGCAGCGCAAGTGAAAGCTGCACTGGATTCAACGATTGCATTGGGTGGTGAGAATTATGTGTTCTGGGGTGGTCGAGAAGGATACATGAGTTTGTTGAATACAAATATGAAAAGAGAAAAAGAACACCTGGCCCGGTTCTTACATACTGCAAAAGATTATGCACGCAGGAATGGATTTAAAGGAACATTCTTCATTGAACCCAAACCTTGTGAACCAAGCAAACATCAATATGATTATGATTGTGAAACAGTGATTGGTTTTTTACGTCAGTATGATCTGTTGAATGATTTCAAAATTAATATTGAAGTAAACCATGCAACATTAGCCGGTCATACATTCCAGCATGAGTTACAGGTAGCAGCGGATGCAGGTATGCTGGGTTCTATGGATGCTAACCGTGGCGATTATCAAAATGGATGGGATACTGATCAGTTTCCAAATAATGTAAATGAATTAGCAGAGGCCATGCTGGTTGTTGTTGAAGCAGGTGGACTTGCAGGTGGCGGTATCAACTTCGATGCAAAGATCCGCAGAAACAGTACTGATCCGGCAGACCTCTTTCATGCACACATAGGTGGCATGGATACGTTTGCCCGTGCATTGATTATTGCTGATAACATTTTGCAGAAATCAGATTATAAAAAAATAAGAACAGAACGTTACGCATCTTTTGATATAGGTAAAGGCAAAGAGTTTGAAGAAGGAAAATTATCGTTGGAAGACTTAAGAGCGTATGCAATGTTCCAGGGTGAACCTTCTGTACGTAGTGGTAAACAGGAGTACCTGGAGAATATTATTAACCGGTTTATCTGATAATAAATGGCCTGGAACTTGCTTACAATAAGAAATAAAATTTTTATTGTAAGCATTTTTATTTTCGTAAACTACATTTGCACAAATGAATGAATTATGTTGATGCATCAAACTATGCGTTGGTACGGTCCTAATGATCCTGTAAGTTTATCCGACATCCGGCAGGCAGGTTGTGCCGGTGTTGTTACTGCCTTGCACCAGGTTCCTGTTGGTGATATATGGACAAGTGATGAAATCCTCATCCGCAAACAAATGATTGAAGATGCAGGTATGACATGGACAGTGATTGAAAGTTTACCTGTGAGTGATGATATTAAACGACAGTCGGGTAATTACCTGTATCATATTGAAAATTATAAAGCCAGTCTGCGTAATATAGCAGCCTGTGGTTTACAAGTGGTGACCTATAATTTTATGCCGGTACTTGATTGGTTGCGTACGGATATTGCATATCCAATGGTTGATGGAAGTACTGCTCTTTATTTCAATCGTGTTGATTATATCATCTTCGATCTTTTTTTATTACAAAGGCCCGACGCTATTGGCGACTATTCTGCTGAAGAAATAGCAACAGCCAATGAACGTTTTGGCAGCATGAGTAAAGAGCAGCGTGAAAAGCTCTTCAAAAATATGATGATGGGACTGCCCGGTAGTGATGATGCATTTACTCCTGAACAGGTATTAACTGAATTAAGAAAATATCATGGTATTGATGCAGCACAACTCAAACAGCATTTATTTTATTTTTTGAAGGAGGTAGTTCCTGTTGCAGAAGAATATGGATTGAAGATGGCCATTCATCCTGACGATCCGCCTTATTCAGTGTTGGGTCTTCCACGCATTATGAGTACAGAGCAGGATGCAGCCGATTTGATCAATGCTGTGCCTTCGCCTGCTAATGGATTTTGTTTTTGCACGGGCTCATTTGGCGCAAGAGCAGATAATAATATTCCGGCTATGCTGAAACGTTTTGGTGATCATATTCATTTTCTTCATTTGCGTAATACCAAGCGTGATGCAGAAGGAAATTTTTATGAAGCCGATCATTTAGCAGGTGATACAGAAATGTATGAGGTAATTAAAGAAATTGTATTGCTGCAACGAAGAAGAAATATTTCAATTCCCATGCGTCCGGATCATGGACATCAAATGTTAGATGATCTCAAGAAGAAAACCTATCCCGGATATTCTGCCATTGGACGGTTAAAAGGATTGGCTGAATTAAGAGGAGTGGAGTATGCGTTAGATAAAGCTTTGTAACATTCTTAAGGAATTTATCCTGCTACCATTTCTTTTGCAGTTACTAAAGAAGATGCAGTTAGTTTTTCTCCGCTCAGCATTTTTGCAATAGCTTCAATCTGTTCATCTTTATTGAGCAAACGTATTTTTGTTTTGATAACCGATTTTTCTTCCTG
>JANMOR010000752.1:0-1538 GCA_031369435.1 Chitinophagaceae bacterium | reverse complement strand
CGTAACTTTTTAATTCCTCAAAAGGTAGCTGTTGAAGCTTCTCCTTCCAACTTAAAGCAGTTAGCTGAACGTTTGAAAGTGCAGAAGAAAAAAGAAGATGCAATGCTGGCTGAACTAAAATCAGTTATTGCGAAATTGACTGAAGCTCCTGTAAAGCTTACTGCTAAAACAGGAACAAGCGGCAAGATCTTCGGTAGCATTACTACAGTAATGATTGCCCGTGCTATACGTGAACAAAAAGGTTATGAAATTGACCGGCGCAAGATTCACATTATTGACGAAGTAAAAGAACTCGGTACACATAAAGCAAAAGTTGATTTTGCAAATGGTAACGAAGCTGAAATTGAATTAGATGTTGTAGCTGAAGCTTAATTTTTTTTCAACTTAGTATATGAACCGCCCGAACTTTCGGGCGGTTTTTTTGTGCATTAGTCTTAAGAGAACATTTCAACATTTATTTTTTCATGTACTTTCGATATTGAACAACCAAAACTAAAATGAGTTATTCCAGGATTATAGCAGGCACTATGAAATGGGGTGCATGGGGAGCAAAATTTGATACAGCAGCTTATGAGCGCATGATCAAAGAATGTATTGCATTGGGAGTAACAACTTTTGATCATGCAGATATTTATGGAGATTATACCACTGAAGCAGAATTTGGAAAAGCATTGCAACAGGAGCCTTCTTTGCGTCAACAGATGCAGCTTATCAGCAAGTGTGGTATTCAAATGGTTTCAGCCAACCGCCCACAGCATATCATTAAATCCTACAACACCTCCTCTCAACATATCATTGCATCTGTTGAAACATCTTTGAAAAATTTATCTACTGATTATCTTGATTGTTTGTTGATTCATCGCCCCGATCCTTTATTTCATGCAGATGAAGTAGCGAAAGCATTCACACAATTAAAAGAACAGGGAAAAGTATTACACTTCGGGGTTTCTAATTTCAGAAAATGGCAAACAGATCTGTTGAACAGTCGTTTTAAAGTGGAAGTGAACCAGATTGAATGTTCTTTATTACGACTTGAACCTTTTGTTGATGGAACGCTGGATCATTGTCAGCAACATCGTATCACACCCATGGCCTGGAGTCCATTAGGTGGCGGTAATATTTTTACTGATAAGGAAGATGAACGAACCCTCCGCATAACAGCCGTTGCAAATTTTCTTGCAGAAAAACACAATTCAAGTGCCGATATTATTTTACTCAGTTGGTTATTAACGCATCCCTCAGGCATTATTCCAGTGCTGGGTACTTCAAAAGCAAGTCGTGTAAAAGATGCAGTGGCTGCAACACAAATTAAGTTAGATCGGGAAGAATGGTTTATGTTTTGGCGTGCAAGTACAGGTAAAGAAGTAGCCTGATTATTTTTTTGTACACATAACCACTAAATAGCGATTACAGAAACCATATCTGCATGTTGAATAAACTCTTTTCAGTAATGACGCCGGATGTTTGATATAATAAAGTAATAAATTCTTTCGCAGTTCTTCTGATCGCTTTTCCTTTTTATTCAACACACTGAAAAG
>JANMOR010000733.1:0-1675 GCA_031369435.1 Chitinophagaceae bacterium | reverse complement strand
AACATGTATTTGTTGAAAAGCCCATGTGTAATACAATGGATGAAGCCAATGAATTAGTGAAACTTGTAAAAGAAGCAGCTATTAAATTCCAGGTAGGGCATGTAGAACGTTTCAACCCTGCTTTTTTAGCTGTAAGAGATTTGCAATTGAACCCGATGTTTATTGAAGTACATCGTTTATCACAATTTAATCCACGTGGCACTGAAGTAAGTGTGATCCTTGACTTGATGATCCATGACATTGATATTATTTTAAGCATCGTCAAAAGCGATGTAAAAAATGTATATGCAAACGGAGTAGCTGTAATGACTGACACCCCTGATATTGCCAACGTTCGTATTGAATTTGACAATGGTTGTGTAGCCAACCTTACCAGCAGCCGCATTAGTATGAAAAAGATGCGAAAGATCAGGTTGTTCCAGAGAGATGCTTATATTGGCATTGATTTCTTAGAGAAAAAATCGGAGATCATTAAAATGAATGCACCTGGCGATACGGAAGCGTTTACGTTTGACATTGAAACCAATGATGGCAAAAAAACCATTGCTATCTCCAATCCTCCGGTTACCGAAGGCAATGCCATTAAAATGGAACTTGAACATTTCAGGGACGCCATTGTTCAGGATAAACCTGTACCTGTATCTGAAGTTGATGGATTACGTGCCATGGATGTTGCTCACCAGATACTTCAGAAAATTCAGCGAACCACTGTAGCATAACCACATGATTTCATCTTCCCGCATACAAATTGGATGGTATGTTTTTGCTGACTGGCTGGGAGCCATTCTTGCATGGGGATTATTTTACCTGTTGCGGAGAGTCTTGCTGGGCGAAGCAACAACACTTCTTTCGCAACAAATTGATGCTACTTTCCTGTATGGTATTTTATTCATACCTTTTTGCTGGCTCATTCTTTATCATTTGTTCGGCAGTTATAAAAATCTTTACAGTAAATCCAGGCTGCAGGAATTAACGCTTACTTTTTTCAGTTGTATGCTTGGGTGTTTAATAATTTTCTTTGCCATCCTGCTCGACGACAAAATTGTTTCCTACACTTTTTATTATAAAGAAAGCTTGCTGCTCTTTGGATTGCAATTTGGTTTTACCTGGTTGTTTCGATGGGTGATACTCAATATCATTAAACGCCAGTTCTTAAATGGAAATGTACAAATCAATACACTGATAATAGGAGCAAACAGTAATGCAATTAAATTGTATAAAGACATTAAAGGCTCAAGCGAAACACTGGGTTTTCACTTTACCGGTTTTTTATATCCTGATGGAACATCTTCCAATGGCCTCAGCAAATATCTTCCCCCGCTCGGTTCTTTAAAAGATCTCTCCAAAATTATCCAGGAAAAGAAAATAGAACAGGTGATCATTGCTACTGAAGAAAAAGAAAGACATTCAATGGAACAATCGTTAAGCCTGTTGAGTGAACATGATGTGAGCATCAAATTACTTCCCAATGCAATTGATATTCTTTCGGGCTCTGTAAGAACAAGCAATGTATTGGGTGCTGTATTGATAGAATTGCATACCGGTATGATGAGTGAATGGCAGCAGAATGTAAAACGCCTTATCGACATCCTGGTTTCATTACTTTGATTAATCATAATTTTTCCGCTGCTTGTTTTTGTTGCAATTAAAACAAGGATTTAAACAAATGTCCAGG
>JANMOR010000074.1:0-1658 GCA_031369435.1 Chitinophagaceae bacterium | reverse complement strand
ATTCTAATTGAAGTGCACGGAACATTTCAACGAGCTTGTTTGCAAAGGTTCTCCGTTTTGGTTCAAGCGCTCTTGCCACCTGCATGGTAATGGTGCTGGCGCCGGAAGTGCGTTTCATCTTAAACACATTCATAAAGAAAGCTCTTGTAACTGCAATGGGGTTGATGCCGAAATGATAGTAAAAGTATTTATCCTCTTTCTGGATAATGGTTTTGCGCAGCAGGGGAGAAATTTCGTTTAACTCAGTTTTCATCCGCCACTTTTCATCTTTGGTGAGATAGGCGTGGATCACTTCGCCTTTGTTATCGGTGATCAGGGTGGAGTATTCAATTTTATCAGGTAACGGAAAGAGCATGTGCAGAGTAAAAAAAAGTAACAGGAAAGCAAGAACAGCAAGAAGTATTCTTGTGACTTTACTTTTCAGGTTCGGCATCTTCCATTTCATCTGCAAATAAAAAATTGTTTCTTACTGATAAATGTATGATGCATTAAGTAAGATTCCTACCGGGAGTTTTTTAAAAGCGTAACTTTTACATTATTTATAAAATATTTAATAAATAGTTCTTGTAAATATGGTATACTCTGCATTACATTCATATTCAAATTCCCACTTCTTCAAATCTCTTTCAACTTTCAAGTTTATGCGTAGCCAACTACACCTGCTGTTACTGACAGTAACGGTAAGCCTTTTTGTATCCTGTAACCGGAATGCTGTACAACTGAACGACACAAATGCCAAAGGCGAAGTACCTGCTCTTGGTAATCTCGTCTTCCGTTTTTCCAATCAACTGATGCCCGATTCCTTACTCAACCGATGGGATTCTGTTCCTTACATTGAGTTTGAACCAAAGATCACCGGCAGGTTTCGTTGGGAGCATGGCGATGAACTCATCTTTTCACCTTCGGCACCACTTGCACCGGCAACAACGTACAAAGCATCTGTAGGAAAAGAAGTACTTGCTTTCAGCAAGTTTGATAAAGTAATAGTGAAGGATAATCTTGAGTTTTATACTCCTGATCTGAAACTTGAAAATTCAAACATTACCTGGGTAGCACAAGATGATGGAAACAATAAAGCAATGCCACAGGTTGATTTGTATTTCAATTACACAGTTAGTCCCGCTGCGTTGAAAGATAAACTGGAAGTAACGGTCGATGGTGAGAAAAAAGACTTTACTGTTCAAACCATTTCGAACGATAAAAAAATTTCTATCCGTTTATTACAGTTAAAAACAGAAGATAAAGATTACAATACAGTTATTACTCTTGGTAAGGGATTGATTCCAGATGGTGGAAAAAATGCAACCAAAGAAACGATTGAAGAAAAGTTCACCATTCCTTCTCCTTATAACCTTACTGTTACGAATGTGGAGTCGAAGCATGATGGATTGTCTGCTACCATTAAAGTATATACATCGCAACAGGTGGTCGCAGAAAGCCTGGCTTCTTTTATCAAGTTTAATCCTATTACCAAATTTGGAGTAGAAGTGGAAGAAGATGGATTACTGATCACCGGTGATGCATTCAATCTGCAAAACAGCTATGAACTGCTGCTGGCAAAAGGTTTGCGTGGAAAGCTTGGAGGAACGTTGAAGGAAAACTACAGTAGCAATATTGCTTTTGGTGAGCTGGAACCTGCTATCAGCTTTGGCAACAGC
>JANMOR010000721.1:0-5183 GCA_031369435.1 Chitinophagaceae bacterium | reverse complement strand
CAGGAAGACATGCAAAAGCAAATGCAGCGACAGTTTATATCTGCAACAGATAATTCTGTGATTGAATTACCCGAAGGAACCTTTCAACTCAGCAGCAGTCTTTGGTTAGATGGAAAGAAAAATATCATCATTAAAGGAAAGGGGAAAGACAAAACCATCCTGAACTTTAAGAAACAGGTAACTGGTGCAGAAGGAATCAAAATCACCAATGGAAAGAATATTACGCTGCAGGACCTCACTGTGCAGGATACAAAAGGCGATGCCATTAAAACACAAGATGTAAATGGGATGTTCTTTAAAAATGTAAAAGCTGAATGGACAAGAGGTGCCAATAGTAAAAATGGCGGCTATGGATTATATCCTGTACAATGCAAAAATATAATCATTGATAGTTGCGAAGCAAGAGGAGCAAGTGATGCAGGCATTTATGTGGGACAGAGTAAACACATTGTGGTAAAAAACTGCAGGGCAACAGAAAATGTGGCCGGGATTGAAATTGAAAACTCCCTGTATGCTGATGTGTATGAAAATGAAGTAACCAATAATACGGGAGGCATTTTAATTTTCGATCTCCCCGACCTGGTAGTTAAGAAAGGCGGTTATATCCGTGTATTTAAAAACAATGTGCATCAAAATAATCATATCAATTTTGCACCCAAAGGAAATATTGTTGCTAAAGTACCACAGGGAACGGGCATCATGATCCTTGCCACCAATCATGTGGATGTATTTGAGAATAAGATCATCAATAACATTACAGCAGGAACAGCTATTGTGAGTTACTATATTACAGAGAACCCCATTAAAGATTCAAGTTATTATCCTTTTCCCAACCAGGTTTCTATTTTCAACAATGTATATGAACGGGAACAAACAAAAGCAACCGGTAAAGGAAGAATGGGAAAAATGTATCGCTTCAAACTCCGTTTTGGGAAAGATGTGCCACATATTCAGTACGATGGTATTGTAGACCAAAAAAATCCGGCTCAGATATGCATCCGAAATAATACCAATCAGAGTTTTGCCAATATTGATGCAGAAAATGGTTTTAAGCATATCAGCAGGGATGCATCCAGATATGATTGTAATCTGCAACATGTATCTCCGGTTGAAATAAAATCAGAACAATAAGATGAAGAAGTGGGTGCTTATAATAACTGTATTAACAGGAATACTTGTTGTACTTTCTTTAAATGAAAAGAAAGCAGATCCTTATTTCAAGTTTCATGAAAATTTATCGGAGTATCAATTCTTTTCAGGAAAGATGGCCGATCTGCAACCTGCAGCAGGGATTATTCCATACAATCTTAATTCAGCATTGTTCAGCAACTATGCAGAGAAGGCAAGGTTCATTAAACTGCCGCCCAATAAAAAGATAAAGTACAACGATTCATCCACTTTTGAAATGCCATTGGGTACTGTACTCATTAAGAATTTTTATTACTACCATGATTTTCGAAAACCGGAGTTGGGCAAAAAAATAATTGAAACACGGTTGCTGGCGCATATGCAGGATGGCTGGCATACCTATCAGTATATCTGGAACAAAGAGCAAACTGAAGCAGTGTTTGAACCTATTGGTGATGTAACTACTGTTGAATACATTGATGCAGCAGGGAAAAAGATTAAAGCCAATTATGTTATTCCAAATCAACCGCAATGCAAAGGCTGTCATAACAGGAATGATACCATCTTACCGATAGGCATTGCTGCACGTCATTTGAATGGAGAATATATATATGCAAGTGGTAAGCAAAATCAATTGCAATATTGGCAACAACATGGAATGATTGATCTTCCTTCAATAACTATTCCTGCAAATGCAAGCTGGCAAAAAGAACAAAGCGGAACATTGGATCAACGTGCAAGAGCTTATCTTGATATCAACTGCGGTCATTGTCATAATAAATCCGGTCCTGGAAATACTTCAGGATTGTTTTTAGATATTCATGAAACAAACAAAACAGCGTTGGGTGTATTTAAAACACCAGTAGCAGCAGGAAGAGGAAGCGGAAATTTAAGTCATGATATTGTGCCGGGCTTACCGAATAAATCTATTTTGATTTACCGGATGAATACGATTGATCCGGGTTTTGCAATGCCCGAAATTGGCAGGGAGCAAATTCATAAAGAAGGAATTGCTTTGATCAGTCAATGGATAAAGGAAATGAAATAAACGTTTGATGTTGATTATTCATGTCCATGCACTTTTTCTTCTGCGTGCATCGGTCCAAACTCACTTGTGTAAATTTTAAACAACAACATAAAATAGCTGATAAGTAAAGGGCCAAAAATAAATCCCCAGAAACCAAACAAACTCAGCCCCACAATAACACCGAGCACTGTAACAAGCGGATGTACATCGCCTAATTTTTTCATCAGTGTAACTCTTGCGAGGTAATCAACATTACCTGTTACAGCTAAACTGAAAATCAATAACCCAATTCCCTGCCCGGTATTGCCTTGTGAAAACAGGAACACAACCAAAGGCGCCCAGATAAGTGTTGTGCCCACAATGGGGAAAAAAGCAAACACGCCGGTAATAAATCCCCATAACACAAAATCATTGATACCGAATATCCAATAACCAATCATAGCAAAAATTCCCTGTATCAAGGATATAAGCGGAATGCCGATGGCGTTGGCCTTGACCACACTTACGGTTTCTTTACTAAGTATATCAATGTTCTCATCACGAAGCGGTAAGAATGAATTAAACGATTTTTCCATTTGCCTTCCATTGGTGAGCATAAAGAAATAAACAAACAGCATCATAGCAAGGTTGGCCAGGATCATAGCTGTACTGTTTAAAAATGCAGGAAAAAAATTGGTGATTCTTTTTTGCAGCTCAACAATATTGCTGTCGGAAAAAACTTCTTGCCCTGTCCATTCTTTAATTTGTGCAGAAACAGATTTCAACCCCCGCATCAGTTCATCCGAATGGCTGAATACCTGGGTGATTTTAGGAGAAAGCATGTTTACAATCAAATATACAGGCAAGCCAATGGCAACTAAAAAACCCAGCATAAAAACAGTTGCTGTTAAACTGTGGTTCCATTTCTTGTTAATGGTTAAATATCGATACCACTTTTTGGTTAAAATGTATAATGTAATTGCGCCGAGAAAACCGGGAAAAAATATATAGAGTTCTTTAACAAGCAAATAACCTAATGCTGCTAAAACAATTAATAAAATAACCTGTCGTAAACGGTTGCTGAATGAAGTCATGAAATGAAAGTACAAAAAAAATGGTTGAAGTAAAACGATCTATAGAGTAGAAACATAAATGCCGGAACGAGTCCGGCATTTATAAATATAAAGAAGGTTAGCTTACCTGATCTGACCTCTTACCACACCGCTTGCATACAATGTAGAATGAGCGTTTACATAAAGGGCATCATTTTTCATTGATGTATAAGTTGCATCATCCAATGTAAATACTTTGTTGATGGCAAAATCGCCAAGAGCTCCTGCCAGGGTTACCATCACTGCTCCGTTTACACCTGCAGCACCTCTGTGTATGTGTGCAAACTGTAAAGCATCACCTACCTGAAGTGTGCCAACTGTGATAACAGAATAAAGTTTCTTATCAGCAGTTAAACGCAAACGGGCAACACCTGTTGCTGAAGTTACAATTGCAGGTACTTCATTAGCACCGCTTAAAGCAATATCCATCGCTAATTCAACTTTTGTGTTGATCTGGCTGCGAACAATACCGGAGGCAACCTGTGTTGAATGCACATTGAAATAAATTTGATTGGCATCGCTTTTTAAACTGTCAACTAAAGTTTGACGGATGTTAACAATAGTACCACTTGCAGCAGAACCGCTGAAAGTTGGATCGAAACTTAAAACAACTCCACCATTGCTTCCTGCATCACCAGTATGAAAATGTGCAGCTGTTAATGCATCGCCTGAAGCTAAACCGCTCACTGAAAAATTATACATGAGTGAGTTGTTGCTCATTAATTTAAATGTAGCTGTACCTGTTTCATTACGACCGGCAGGTGCGGGGTTTTCATTTTTTGCACTCAGTGCTACTGTCCATTCTTTTACAACCGTAACAGCAGGAGTGTCGTCCTTTTTCTTACAGGAATTGAGGATCAACGGAAGAGCAAGAAATAATGTGCCTTTCAGAAATAAATTTTTCATAATACTGACTTTGATGTTAAAATGATTTAATGAACACATATACGGAAACAACCGGAAGATGGATGTTGAAAGCCGTAAGCTTTTATTTCTTGGGAAAAACCATGCCAGAGGAGGCAAATGTGTGAATAATGAAATGAAATGCGGGAATGAAGCAAGTTATACCGATTATACATTGTAATTATTCCAATCAATTCCCTGTCGGTATAATACCATCTAATATTTCAACGTAGTCCTTTGGACTACTTAGTAAATCAAGATGGTATTACTCTTCCCAAACCTTCAGCCCTTCGCTGCAATTGGCGCAGATGTCGATATTTTTACGGCTGGTCATCAGTTCTTTGCGGAACTGTTTGTAGTTATCATTGTTCCAGGTCTGTTTGAACGATTGTGTTTTTAAATTGCCCAGTTGATGCGTGGCATCTTTATCAAAACAACAAGGAACTACTAAGCCATCCCAGGTAATAACATTAGCATGCCATAATTTCCAGCAATGATTCTGCAGTTTATTCTTGGGAGAATAAGAACCGTCAGCATTTTTTGTATATCGGCTGTATTTATCTAACGATGGGATGAGTTGATTGGGATCATTTGCATAATCATATACCTGTGCAGTTTTAAACCACACATCATCTACACCAATTTCTTTTGCCAGTTGTTTTACATCTTCCATCTGGTGCTCATTTGGTTTTACTACCAAAAATTGAAATACAACCAATGGTGTTTTACTCTTGAGTTCTTTTTTCCACTTCACAATATTCTTTGCACCTTCCATTACTTTGTTGAGGTTTCCGCCGATGCGGTATTGTTGATAAACATCCTGCGTAGTACCATCAATGGAAATGATCAAACGATCCAACCCGCTTTCAACTGTTTGCTTTGCTTTTTCTTCTGTTAGATAATGAGCGTTGGTAGAAGTAGCTGTATAAATTTTTTTCTGCGATGCATATTTCACCATCGGCAGGAATTCAGGATTGAGATAAGGCTCGCCCTGGAAATAAAAAATGAGATACAGCAACTCTTTATGAATATCA
>JANMOR010000689.1:0-8427 GCA_031369435.1 Chitinophagaceae bacterium | reverse complement strand
AAGATCAACTCCTCCTCTTGGAGCTCCACTCTTTTTAACATCGGTTTGCGTTGCTGTCATACCCGTTACTAAAGCTCCATCAAAGTAGTAAGTCATCTTTGAAGTTATTTGATCGTAAGAATAAACAATATGGTGCCAGCTACCATCAAACAATGGTTTATTGAAATCACCTTCCAGCCACTGATCCATAATAGCCAGTTTCATGGTGCTCTTTACTGCAGTTTGATTTTCAATCAACAGAAAAATAGCACTGTGATGCCAGCCATATTTATCATCAACGAGTGAGAATACAAATTCTGTACGACCAACAGCTGCTGTATTCTTCATCCACAACGCAATACTGAAACTGGTTGATTTGGAAAAATCATTGGCAGAAGGATAAATAATTGATTTGCCCTCTGCACCCTGCATTCCTTTTCCATTAATTCCAGCAATGGAAGTCATGGTATTGGCAATGGGGAAGTTTGCTTTAATACTGTCAACTGCATTTCTTAAATTATCAGAACCTGTACCATCCATTGCTGCATAAAACCTTAATGGACTATTGGGTGGGTTTGAATCTTCAATGTACTTGCCGAGTTCGGGCCTTTTCATTTTCTGACAACTGCCGATAGCAAACATCAGCAATGCAGAAAGCGGTATTAAACTGAATTTTTTTATCATTTTGAATTAGTTTATAGTTATATAATTATGGCCATTCCGGATTTTGAACAAGACTCGGGTTAGCGTTCAATGCTGATGATGGTAATGGATAAAAACGATGTTTGTTCTGATATCCTAAACTTCCTAATACACTTACTGCATCACCCCATCTTACCAGGTCAAAGAAACGTTCATATTCCATTGCAAACTCCACTCTTCTTTCCTGTTTAATAGCAGCCCGCATTTGTGCCTGGCTTACAAAAGCAATGTTGGGAAGATTTGCCCTGCTTCTAACCATATTAACCCATGTAGTAGCATCAACCTGGTTTTGAGCGCCACCTACTTCATTTGCAGCTTCAGCAGCCATTAATAATACATCTGAATAACGAAGCACTCTTTGATTCACCCATGTATTCTGTGCTTCATTGTTGGGTGTACCTAAACCTGCAGCCTGGTAATCGCTGTATTGATTATATACTTTTTTATTCCAGTACAACGCATTTGTAAGATTAGGTAAAACAAGACCGTAACCACCTGTATTAACACCTCCATCCGATTGATTCGAAAATAAAATGGTTGCCTCTTTTCTAACATCGCCCGTTTCAAATGCAGCTACAAGATTTGCAGATGGAGTGTTCCAACCCCAACCCAAATCCCATGTGCCTGATCCTCTTACACCCTGGCATTGACCAAGTCTGCTCCAGTAACTATTTCCATCACCGGCAGTTTTTGATGACTGAATTTCAAAAATAGATTCAACACCCAGTTCTCCTTCTTTTTTAAACATTCTCCAGAAAGGTGTATACAGTTGGTATTGAGCGGATGCAATGATTTCTTTATTGAGCGCTAATGATTGAGCCCACTGCTGTCTGTATAAAAGTGCTTTTGCTCTTAACGCTTTTGCGGCATTCGTTGTTAAGCGCCCTTTATATTTTAATTCCCAAGTGAGTGGAAGATTCTGTGCTGCATATGTAAGATCAGCATCAATCAATGCATAAATATCTGCAGCTGGTGATTTTGCTTTATTACCATCTGTAGGTGTATTGATTTTAAAATCAATCTTAGGCACATCACCATAAGTACGCACTAAATCAAAATAAGCCAATGCACGAAAGAATCTTGCTTCAGCAATATTAATGATAGAAGCCGGATCGGTATAACCTCCTTTAACTGCTTCATCCAATGCATCATTACAAAGTCCTATGAATACATAGTGCTTATCCCAGTAAAGTCCTGCACCCCAATCATCTTTTGTGTACACGAAGTTATCATAGGTTGTATGCCATGCAGAAGCACCGGGATCAGATACAATTTCTGCATCATCACTTCGGAAACCATTCATGGCTACCCATGGAATACTCTGGAATCCATCGCCGCAATAAGGCTGGTCTGCAGAGTTGCGGATAGCCCCGTACAAACCCAATGCTTTTCCTTCCAATGCTCCTACTTTAATATCATCAACAGTAACACCAAGAGGTTCCCTGTCAAGAAATTTTTTGCACCCGGAAGAAATGATGATAGCTGAGCCAATTAAAACTCCTGCTACCAGTTTATTAATCTTTATCATTTTCAACTATTTAATTTTTTATAAATTAAAAATTTACATTCAAACCAAATGTCATTACACGGGGTAATGCACTTCCTGCACCACCAAAGTCCATTCCATAACCCAATGCATCGCCTGCAAACTCTGGAGAGTAACCAATATTACGTTTCCATGTTTTTAGGTTTTGAACAGTGAATGAAAAACGGATATTTTTAATCGCAGTCATTTTTGCCAGGTTTGCAATGGTATAGCTCAGGTTCAGGTTTCTGATTCTGAAATAACTTCCATCCTCAATACCATACGAAGAAGGTGCCCTGTTAACCAAATGATTCTGGTTGACGATGGGTACCCAGTTTGATGAACCTGCGGTTGTCCATCCTTCAGTATAATATTTAGGATAATTATAAACAGAGTTCTTCTGTTCTGAAGTACCCCAAACCCTGTAAATTTCATTGCCATAACTTCCTGCAAAATCTATTCCCAGTTCAAATGCTTTGTACTTTAATGAAGTACCGATTCCATATGTAAAATCAGGAGTAGGATCACCAATCATTGTTCTGTCTTTTTCATCAATCACTCCGTTACCGTCAATGTCTTTATATTTCAAATCACCCGGTTTTACACCGCCACCATTGATGGTGTTAACAGGTGATTTAAGAATATCTGCATAAGATTGATAAATACCGTCTGCTACCAATCCATAAAAATATCCGATAGGGAAACCGGTTTGAGCCTGGTTGGGTGTTTGTTCACTTGATGAAATACGCTGTCTTGATGGATACTCAAGATGCAGAACTTTGTTTTTGTATGTTGTAAGATTACCGCCAATTGTAAAAATCAAATCCCTGCTGATATTATGATTCCAGTTGGCAGAAAATTCAAACCCATTATTTTGAATGGAACCATTATTGGTAAGTGTTGGTAAAATACCTGATGGCTCTAACAACACAATCAGACCATTTGTTTTCTTATAATAATAGGCTGCCTCAAAATGCAATTGTCCTTTCATCATATCGGCTTCCAGTCCAACTTCTGAAGAGCTAACTGTTTCCCAATGAAGGTTTGGATCAAACAGGTAATCTGCCACATAAACCGGTATCAGGTTTTCGCCAAATACTGCAGAAGAATTAGTTGAAATAGTAGGATAGGCAGGATAAGCTTTTCCTTGTGTTGTAAAGTTTCCCAATAAACCGGTTGATGCTTTTAATTTAAGAAAATCGAAGATGTCCTGATTTTCCATAAAACCTTCCTTAGATATTTCCCATGCTGCACCTACTGCCCAGAAGTTCTGGAATTTTTTAGAAAACTCTCGGTTAATCTGGCTGGCCCCATCCCTGCGGAAACTGGCATTGAAATAATACTTACTCTTATAATTATACAGGAGTCTTGCTAAACCGGATACCGTGGTATATTCGCTTTGACCAGATGGTATAATACTTTTTACATCACCAAACCCTGTTGTGATATAATAGAATCTTTTATTATCAGGAATGATATTTACACCTTCTACTTTCTGACTAACTGTTCCACTTAGCTGCTCATACTTGAAATAGTATGTTGTGAAACCACCTGTAGCTGTGAACGAATGATCGCCCAGTCTCTTTTTATAAGTAGCTATATAATCCTGCTGAAACGCTTTTGTATTGATCATGTCCTGACGTACAGCAGTAGTCGTGTTCTTACCGATTACCTGGTTCCCAGTTCTTGTAGGGTCGTACAGGTTATATAAAGGTGTATACTCCCTGTTATTACGGAAACTCAAATCGCCATACCATGTACTTCTGAAGTTCAGATCTTTGGTGATATTAATATCAACAAAAAAGTTTCCAACAAATCTGTACTTGTCATCAATTTTTTTATTCCAGTTATTTTCCAATGTGGCCATTGGATTGGTTTCTGAATTTTGAATGATGGGAGTGTTAGAGTAGAGGTTATAATTTCCTGAGTCAACACCATAAGGATTCTTTGTAAAGAACGGCCTGGTAGTAGCAGAAACGATCGGCAATGTTCTCCTCGCATTTTCTAAAGCACCACTGTTGTAAGGCAGATTTTCTTTAGAACCAATAACGCCGAATCCAAGTTTCCATACTTTATTTATTTTGAACTCATCATTTACATTGATGGTTAAGCGATCATACCTTACATGTTTTACAAGTCCTTCATCATAAGTATAACCCAATCCAAAATGGAACCTGTTCTTATCTGTACTTCCATCAACTCCAAGATTGGTGGTTGAAAATTTCGCAACCCTGGTTACTGCATCTATCCAATCGGTATTGCCTGTATAGGCCGACATACCCGGACCTCCAACATTGTTTACAAAATTCAACAGCGAGTTTGAAGATGGATCATCAGCCACACGGTTGTTTGCTTCAAATGCCAGTAATGATCGGAATTCATCGCCATTAGCCAATTGAATTTTATCTACTAATTTTTTAAACCCGTAGGTAGTGTTTAAATTAATATTGATCTGCCCTGCTTTTGCTCTCTTGGTTGTAACAATGATAGCACCTGCCGCACCTTTAATACCAAAGATGGCCAGCGATGATGGATCTTTCAGCACTTCAATACTTTCAATTTCACTTGGATTTACAAAATCCATGTTATCACTGAAAATTCCATCAATGATATAAATAGGACGAATAGTACCAACACTGATCGTACCCCTGATTCTTACATCGGGTGCAGAACCGGGAATGGCGGTATTGATAATAGACAACCCGGCTACTTTAGCCTGCAATGATGATAATGGGTTGGAGTTGGGTTGAGCAGCAATAACATCGCCTTTTACTTTAGCAATAGAACCGGTTAAATCTCTCCGGCTGGCAGTACCATAACCTATTACAACAACCTCATCCATTTTTTTGGTTGATTGTACAAGCTTTACTGATAATACCTGCTTGCCTGCAACTGCTAACTCAATTGAATTATAACCAATAGCAGAAAAAATCAACACTGCATTTTCGGGAACAGTGATGGCAAAATTTCCATCACCATCAGTTACTGTTCCGTTTGAAGAACCTTTAACCATAACGGAAGCTGAGGTAACAGGCCCCCCTGTTTCATCGGTAACTTTACCGGTTACCCTGATATCTTTTTCCTCGGGACTTGTTGAACGGATGGCAACGAGGTTATTATCCAGTTGCAGATAAGTAAGGCTGGTGCCTTCAAAAAGTTGCTGCATTACTTCTTTCAGTTCAACATTATCGAAGTTGACAGATACTTTTTGTTTTAAATCTTTTAACCGGCTGTTAAAAATAAACCGAAAGTCGCCTTGTTTCTGAATAGTTGTGAGTACTTGTGCAATTTCTGCATCGCTTGCTTTGAGTGTAATAGTTTGAGCTTTAACCCCGGCAGCAGCATTTAACACGCAGAAAATAACAAGCAAAGTCGTTAGTTTCATAATCAATAGAGGCTTTTTTAAGACCAGGTTGGCCTTAGCAATCGAAGAACTTTTTTTCATACTTTTATTGTTTGGTAGTATAAATGGAAACCGAATCTTTTACCTGATACCCGGTTTCTTGGCAAAGAGTGTACTACTTGCGGGAAATGCTCCAACATTTCCCGTTTTTTATACAGTCAGGATGAGTTGAGTGGCATAGTCATAATCATTTAGTTTTATCTTCAATGAATCAATCAATACAGCTTAATAAATCACTACATTCTTTCCTTCAATTTTGTAATTGAATTTGAAATTGTTAGAAAACCTGATGGCTTCTAATGCCTGCTTCAGTGTTTCTGTTTCAAATGAACCGGAAAAAGATTCTTCTGCTATTTCCCTGTTTTTGAAATCTATTTCCACATCATACCATCTTTCCAATCGTTTGGCCAGGTCAGCAAAAGCTTCGTCTTGAAAAGAAAGTTTGTTTCTGATCCAGGACGTTTCAATTGCTGAGGTATCGCCGTTTATATAACTCAGTTTTTTAATGGGTACAATTGGAATAGAAGCTGATATAACCCGTTGCTCTTTTACCGTATTAATCCCATATTCCTCATTCATTAAAACCAATTTCTGATTTGGTTTCAGTAAATATTTCACTTCGGGCCTGCTTTTAACCACTACTTCCACGCTTCCGTGTATAAGACTTGTTTCTACCGTTTTATCATCAGGGTATGCCTTTACATTAAACTGTGTTCCTAATACTTTGATATCAATTGTTGATGTATGAATAATAAAAGGACGTTGGGGGTTTCTTACTACATCAAAATATCCCTCCCCTGTTAAATAAACTTCCCTAACTCCTGATTTATTGATCTTATCATAATTCAATTTACTGCCTGCATTGAGCCAAACGGTTGATCCATCGGGCAGTTTGAATTGTGTATTGGATCCTCTTTTTACCACTACTTCATTTTTAATGACCGGATCTTTTCCTGCCACAACAAAAGGAGCTTTTTCCTGGTTTCTCAAAAATCCAATTGTTAGTGCTATGATGATGATGGCCGATAAGAACCCGATTGCAGCCACTTTAACCTTAACTCCTGAAAGAAATGAAACACGACGGGGGTTATATGTTTGTTCCTTCTCTTCCAGCATGCCGGGTTCATAACCCAGTTTTTTCATTTTTTCGTAATGCAGATGATACGTTGCTTCCAGGTATTCAGCATCCTGTTGTGGTGCCTGTCCCCAAATTTGTATGATGGACTGTAACTCATAATATAAAGAGGAGTCTTGCTGAACAAGTTGATCAAGTTCATGCAACTCTTCTTTGCTTGCTTCTGCAGTTAGTTTTCGTGCAAATAAATGCCAGATTTTGTCCTTGTTCATACTTGTAGTGTAATAAGGAGTCAAAAAATGAAAAAATCCCCTAACAGCTTTCAACAAATTTTTAACTTTTCTTCCGAAAAGATGATCCTAGGGCTATGGCTATCTTTTTGAGGGTGATAGCAAGTTGGTGGTCAACGGTTTTTACTGAGATATTTAAAAGTACAGCAATTTCTTTGTATCGCAACCGATCTTCTTTGGCTAATTTCAGAATCAACTTTGCTCTTTGCGGTAAACTTTCAATTACAGATTCAATTTTATTGAGTGATTCGGCTGATAAAACTTTGTCTTCAGGATTCTGATAAGAGGAGTCCATATCAATATTAAACTCATCAATGGATAAGGTGCGATGTTTGTTTTCCTGCTTTAATTTCCGGAGTGAGTTATTTTTAACTGAAATAAATAAATACAGTTGCAGATCTTCAATATGTGTCAACCTGCTTCGTTCATTCCAAAGATGAATAAACACATCCGAAACAATTTCTTCGGCTATTTCTTTTGATTGAACAATACCTGTTGAGAACCGGGTGAGAGAGTTAAATAAAATAAAAAACAATTCCTTATACGCAGTTTCATCTTCATAAACCGCAATCCGACGTTGTAAGTCTTTGATATTATTATATGTGGTTTGTTTTTCCAAGCAATCGTATACGCTGTAAATTACCTGTATTTTTTATTAATGACCAAGTTGATTTTTGAAACCGGCTGCAAATGTCAAGTATCAAACAATCTTAAAGACATCAATAAACCCGTCATTGCTGCACATAATGGGACTGTATAAATTTGTGGAAAAGCGTTAACTTATAATCAAGAGAAATATGTAAAGAGATTATTTCTGCATACTCATGAACTTGAAGTGTCTTTATCTGGCAGACAAATAAAGTTTACTCATTTCATCATACAGAAGTAAGTATTTATTTGATTTACCATCTCTGTCAAAGAATTGTTCCCATGTACTGAGTGGCTCCCAAATGCAGGTGCCTTTTCCTTTACCACCCGGTATGCTGAAAGCAATTTTATTTACTTCTTCTTTCAACGCTGAGTATTCAACAACAATCACATCTTTGTTATAACGGCGAACAAGATCATTGAGATTATTTTCCAGGTTGGCTAATGTGCCATGCCATTTGGGATAATAGGATTGACCGATGACATCAAAATGAACACCACGTAAAACCATATTATCAATAAAGAAAACCGATTCATTGTTTTGTCCGCCTGTTGATCCAACATGCAACATCATCTGCACTGTTGGATCAACAGCTTTTACTGCTGCTGTTCCTGCACAAATCAATTGTGCTGTTTGATCAATATTGCTCACATTACCATCGGGCCATACAATACCATGATTAATTTCATTTCCTACCTGCACCATATCTGGTGTGGTGCCTTGTGCTTTTAATTCTTCCATCACCATCTTGGTATAGTCGTACAAAGCATTTTTTAATTCTTCAAACGAAAGATTTTTCCAAGC
>JANMOR010000656.1:0-2193 GCA_031369435.1 Chitinophagaceae bacterium | reverse complement strand
GTAGCCACAAACATGATCTTCTTTCCGCTGCGTGCAATTTGTTTCATTGCTGCTGCAGTTTCCTGCAAACCTTCTACAGTTTTATTAAGATCAATAATATGGATGCCTTTTTTTTCAGCAAAGATGTAAGGCAGCATCTTGGGGTTCCACTTCTTTTTCAGGTGACCGAAATGCACACCTGCTTCGAGTAATTGCTGTTGTAATGAAGTGTTATTTTCCATTGTATGTATATAATCGTTTTTAAAAATTGTTTGATCACGATCATTGGCCAAAGGCCAATGAGTGTATTAACGTTTAGAGAACTGGAAGCTTCTGCGTGCTTTTTTATGACCAAATTTCTTACGTTCAACACCACGGGGATCACGTTTTAATAAACCTGCAGCCTTCAACAAAGGACGATATTCAGGATTTACTTCCAGCAATGCACGTGCAATACCGAGTTTTACAGCTTCGGCTTGTCCTTTAATACCGCCACCTGTAGCATTCACCTTTACATCAAACTTGTCTAATGTATCAGTTGTTTTTAAAGGAGCTTCCACCTGGTTTTGCAAATACATGAGGGTGAAATATTGCTTGTAATTTTTGTCGTTCACAATAATGTTACCTGTACCCTTGCTCATGAACACCCGGGTAATAGCTTCTTTACGGCGACCAACTGCGTTTTTTTGCTTTTCCATTATAACTTATTTGGAATTTTGTAATTGAGTGATTAAGATGTGAACTTCAGTTCTTTTGGTTGTTGAGCAATATGATTGTGCTTTTCACCAACATATACAAATAACTTTTTGTACATCTTGCGGCCCAAAATGGTTTTTGGCAACATGCCTTTTACTGCACGTTCAACAATTACTTCAGGACGGCGACGTTGCAGATCTTTTGCAATTTCAATTTTCTGTCCGCCAGGGTAACCACTGAAATTATGATACTCTTTGTAATCAATTTTAGTTCCTGTAAAAACAACCTTTTCGGCGTTAATTACAATTACATAATCACCACAATCAACATGTGGTGTATAATAAGCTTTGTTCTTACCACGTAAAATGGCGGCAATTTTTGAACACATACGACCAACGGTTTGATTGGTGCCGTCAATTACGTACCAATTACGTTCTACGGTAGCCTCGTTCGCATGTTTGGTAGTGAAATGTAGTTTACTCATTGTTTTTAAGTTTTATTTACCCACCGTAGCTTTTGCGAAGGTGGTGCCACGCCATCCCGTGGATTTGTTGAAAAATTCCGTTTTTAGCAACGGGGTCGCAAAGGTAGCCTTGCAGCTATCAAACTACCAAAGAAAAACAGAAGTATTTTTCAACGCACTTTTACAACGATCTGATTTACAGTAAATATTTTGCACAAAATTTTTTGAGCACAATTAAATTTGATGAAAATCGGAGTAGTCTGATTAAAATTTCAGGGAAAAATATCGTGCTTAATTAGCTGTGGGGCACTTATAAGAAGTAATACTGAAGGTAACGCCAATGGTAGCCATAATGTATTGATCCCGTTGTCCGCTGAAACCCCGTTGAGAACCTGCTTTGCCGATTGAGGTTCCATATTCATAGCTTCTGTCCTGTAATAAAGAGGCGGCAGATCCTAAAGGGAATGCTGCTATACCGGCATAAGTGGTAGATACATCATCCAAATAATCGGTAGTTGTAAAACGATGAGCTACTTCAAAGTTGATGTTCACTTTTTTGTTGAATGCATATTTAATACCTAACCCAACAGGAAAGGCAAAGGCGGTTGTTGAATATGTTTTCCGATCCGGATAGAAAGCTGAACCCTGTCCCTCAGTTCCAAGCGGACGAAGAAAATATTTTGTTCCGTTTAAATAGGCGTAGGGATCAAAGTTAATAATGCCGGCACCAAAAGTTAAGTAAGGAGTAAACCGTTCGCCGGGGTTGGATGGATTAAACCTGAAAAAATTAAAGTCGCCCTGCAACATCAGTTCCAGGATATTGCTGTTAAAGCTGAGGTTACGGAGTTTTTGAAACTGATTTTTCTTTTCATAAATATCGCTATAGCCTACCTGTAAAAAGTTAATGCCAATACGGAAGGCCACATAATCTCCCATCTGTTTACGATAGAAAACGCCTGCTGCAATTTTAGGGCGGCTGAGTTTTGAATTGGGGTTCAGATCGCCAAAGTAATGGGCTCCCCCTACCTGAAGACCGAATTCACCTTCATGGCGGT
>JANMOR010000637.1:0-4341 GCA_031369435.1 Chitinophagaceae bacterium | reverse complement strand
CCGAAGATATATAAACTTTCTCTTTACCATTATTGTGAAATATCAACACACGGCCATGCTCCAGGTACTGGTCAACAATACTAACCGCATAAGGCTGCACTTTAAACTTATTACTTGTGGTATGCATGCAAAAAATTCCACGTATGATGAGTTTAATTTCAACACCTGCTTTTGCTGCGTTATATAATTTTTCAATTAACACTTCATCACTGAGGCTGTTCATTTTAATGGTAATGGCAGCAGGCAGACCCTTCCTTACATTTTTAATTTCATTCTCAATTAAACGAATTAATTCACGACGCATTCCCGTGGGGCATACAAGCAAAGTTTTGCATTGTCGCAGAAATTTGAGATGACTGAACAATGGTTTTTCCAGGTATAAAAAAATACGATTGATATCGGCCATTACTTTCCTGTTGGCAGTTAGTAAACACTGATCACTGTACACACGGGATGTATCTTCATTTAAATTGCCTGTACTCACAAAACCATACTGAATGGTTTTATTGTTCACTCTTTTTTTAATGATACAAACTTTTGCATGCACTTTCATATCGGGCACACCAATTAATACTCTTACACCTTCTTCTTCCAGTCTTTCTTTCCATTCAAGATTGGCTTCTTCATCAAACCTTGCCCTCAGTTCAAGCATCACGGTAACTTTTTTACCATTCCTTGCAGCGTTGGCCAATGCATTGATCACTTTTGAATTTTCTGCCAACCGGTAAGCAGTAATCTTGATTTCATTTACATCGGGATCCATGGCTGCTTCACGCAGCAGGTCAATCACTGCATCAAAAGAATGATAAGGAAAGTGCAGCAGCAGATCCTGTTTCAGTATTTCATCTGTAACACGGATGGTTCTTTTCAATGCAGGGTGGGGGAATGGTTTTTTCCGTTCATGCTTTACTGTAAATACGTCGCCGGGGAAATCCATGAAATGACGGAAATTATGAATCCGTCCGCCGGGAATAATATTATCACGCCTTGAAAGATTCAATCTTCTGATCAGGTATTCAAGTATGCCTGCATCAATTTCTTTATCATAAATAAACCGAACGGGTTTCCCTTTGCGGCGATTCTTAACTCCTTTTTCAATTTTTTGAATGAGCGTGGTACTTACATCACTTTCAAGATCAATCTCGGCATCTTTTGTTACTTTAATAATATGTGCACTGTATTCATCAAAACCCATAAAGGAAAATATCTTGGGCAAACAGTATCGGATAATATCTTCCATTAAAATAATGTAATGTTCTCCTCCCGATGAGGGCAGTTTTACAAACCGGCGTTTGAACTTGGCCGGTATTTCAATCAATGCATATTTTTTTAAATACGCATTTGTTTTGTTACTCATAGCAACAGCAAGGTATAATGACCGCTCCCGCAAATAGGGTGGTTGCGGATTACTTTCTATCATCAAAGGAATCACTTCCTGTCTTACTTCTTCATCAAAATAAGCTTCTACAAATTTCTTTTGTTCTTTATTGAGCTGCTTTTCAGTAACAAGAAATATTCTTTCTTTTTTCAGTTCCAGCTGTACATTATTCCAGATGCGGTTGAATTCATTCTGCTGCTGCAATACAATGTTCTGTATCTGTTCAAGTATGGCCTGTGGATTTTTTTCAAGATGCATTTTACTCTTCGCCTTGTGATCAAGTTCCACCATACGTTTGAGCGTTGCAACACGTACCCTGAAAAATTCATCCAGGTTATTAGAAAAGATACCCAGGAAACGAACACGTTCACGCAAAGGCACGGCAGGGTCATTTGCTTCCTGCAAAACCCTTGCATTGAAAGAGAGCCAGCTAATATCCCTGATGATTGTTTTACGTTTTTCGGTAGCCATAAAAATTTTACTAATACTAAAATATAAATGTAAGCAGCCGTTTACTGCAAACAGGTTAAGTTTTTAAGAAGAGGTTTATAAGGTTTCTATTTTTTTGAGGATGGATGTGGTTGATAATCCTTCAACTAGTTGAATGATCTCAACACGGCCACCATTGGCTATCACTTCTTTTGCTCCCACAATTGTATCGATGGTATAGTCTCCCCCCTTTACCAATACATCGGGCAATATTGAACTGATCAGTTGATAAGGTGTGTCTTCATCAAACAAAACAACCGCATCAACCAACACCATGGAAGCAAGTAATAAAGCCCTGTTCTGTTCATTATTAATGGGTCGGTTTTCGCCTTTTAATTTTTTGGTGGATGCATCACTGTTGAGCCCAACAATTAAAATGTCGGCAAAAGAGGCAGCTTGTGATAAAGAATGAATATGTCCTGTATGCAGGATATCGAAACATCCATTGGTGAAAGCAATGGATTTGCCAAACTTGCGCCAACGCATAATAGCTTGCTGCAATTGTCCGGCGTCCAATATTTTCTGTTGAATATGTTGTGTTGCTTTCATCCCTGCTGCTTTTAAATTGATGGATTGGATGATTGATCTGCAAGTTTTTTTCTGTTTGCAATTGGTAAAAGGATGAAACAGATCAACCCGCCGAATAAAACAACTGCCGTTTGTGCAATCCATAAAATCCATCCAAAAGTAAAACCAACCACCTGGCTTTGTCCGTACAACATTAGTATTTCCTGAACAATATATTGATAAGCACCGAGTCCACCTTGTGTAGCTATCATACCCACACTGCCGAATGATAAAATAGAAAATGCTTCTTTTATACCAAGATGTGAAACTTCCTCCATTGCATAAAAACCAATACGGCTGCTGAGCAGGTATAAACTCCAGATGAGTGCCGAATGAAAAATAAACATCCACCTGTTTTTGATATGACGTACACTGTTGAGGCCGCTCCAGATTCCTTTTACTACATTTTTAATTTTTTCAATAAAAGGAATATGGCTGAATTTTTTCAGCATCATATAAAACAACCAGAAAGCAACGATAATGATTGCCAATATAATGAACAACTTGAGCCATGAAAATTTCTGATCATCGCCTATAAACATATCATGCATGAGTGATAAAGCGTAGCCGCCGACAATATCTATCTGTAATAAAATGGTGATGACAAATGCACCAATTAAGCAAACCAGGTCAATAGCCCGCTCTGCAACAATGGTTCCTATGAGTTTATCCGGCCCCATTTTTTCATAACGGGCAAGTATAGTGCATTTGAGCACTTCGCCTAAACGTGGAAAAGCAAGATTGGCGAGGTAGCCAATCATCACCGCATTAAATACATTAAAGGTGGAAGGCTTATAACCTAATGGTTCCATTAAAATTTTCCAGCGTAGTGCCCTGATATAATGACTGAGCAACATCATAAACAGCACCGGAATAAAGAGCCAGTAGTTCGCCTGCTTCAACGATAATTTTATCTGTACCCATCCTTTATCATCAATTCCCCTGGCCATCCACCAAACAAGAAAAATTCCAAGCCCGAGAAAAAAGAGGAACTGAAGCGCAACAAAAATTCTTTTTTTTATCATATTGAAACTGAATGGCTCAAAACAATTTACGAATCCGCCACTTTGAATGTAAAATACTAAAGTTTATTCAGCTCTTTGGGAAATACCAGCCAGGGCTTGAAGTTCTTCGCTTCTTCAAACTTCATAGTGGCATAAGAAATGATGATCACCACATCACCAACTGTTCCCTGTCTTGCAGCAGGGCCGTTTAAACAGCATACACCGCTGCCACGTTTTCCTTTAATGACATAAGTTTCGAGACGGGTGCCGTTATTTACATTCACTACCTGTATTTTTTCATGTTCTATAATATTGGCAGCATCCATCAGATCTTCATCTAACGTAAGGCTTCCAACATAATGAAGATTCGCTTCGGTAATCGTTATACGATGGATCTTCGACTTTAAAATTTCAATTTCCATAACGGCAAATTTAAAAGGAATCTTTTAAATGATTTGTCTAAGAGGTAATTATGCAATTATCAATAAGGCGCACTTCATTAATATAAGCCGCTATTAATGCAACTACTTCATCTGTTCCATTCCAATCATTGATGAGTTCTAATGTACCGGCATTTGCCAGTTCAGTATAATCAACACGAAAGCCCTGCTCCTGTAAAAGTTGAGTTGCTGTTTGTTTCAACTGTAAAACATTACCGGGTTGCAATTGTTCTTTCATCCATAAAAGTGTTTGAAAGATGGCCGTAGCATTTTTGCGTTCTGTTTCATTTAAACGGGTATTACGGCTGCTCATAGCCAACCCGTTTTCTTCACGAAGGGTAGGGCCAACAACTAATTTTGTTGATATACCTGTCAACTCAATGAGTCTTTTTATAACCATACATTGCTGAAAATCTTTCTGTCCCATGAAAAGTTTATCCGGCTCCACGATCTCAAGCAGGCG
>JANMOR010000483.1:0-7587 GCA_031369435.1 Chitinophagaceae bacterium | reverse complement strand
CCCGGGCTTGCCGCATCAACCGTATTGTTAGAAAATGTTGGCCTGTACATCGAGAATTTTTCAGGTACTCCTTATACAGATGAAGAGAATACTACGCTCATGCGTTTTGGAAAAGTATTCCAGCAAACCTATACCCGTTTTCTCGATTTAAAAAAAGCAGAAGCACAGGCAAGAGAATCGCAAATTGAAGCTGCACTGGAAAGAGTGAGAAGCAGAACGATGGCCATGCAAAAAAGTGATGAACTGGCAGAAACAGCTGCAGAAGTTTTCAGGCAATTGATCCTGTTAGGTATTGAGCCCAACCGCTTGTATATAGGAATTGTAAAAGAAGAAACGGGTGATATGGAAATGTGGGCAACCGATGAAGATGGTACACATGTAGGAAAGAAATTCATGTTCAATAAAAATGAAAACGCTTCAGTAAAAAAACTTTTCGATGGCTGGAAGGCAAAAGAAAAATCGGTGATAGTAGATATGCAGGGAAAAGAACTGGAAGATTATTTTCACTATCTCAATAATGTAATGCATATTCCTTTCAAGGACGGTCTTACTCAAAAAAGAAGAGTGCAGAGTGTTGCTTATTTCAGCAAAGGATTTATTGGTATGGCTTCGCCCGACGGGCAAGGTGATGAAACAATAAAATTACTGGAACGTTTTGCAGCCGTATTTAACCTCACATTCACCCGCTTCAACGATTTGAAAATTGCAGAAGCACATGCCGAACAGGCAGAACTGGATTTAATAAAATTAAAAGAAGAAAAAAAACGTACCGAAGATGCATTGGCTGAATTACAAGTTACACAAAAACAATTGATACAATCTGAAAAAATGGCCAGCCTTGGCGAGCTCACTGCAGGCATTGCACATGAAATACAAAACCCGTTAAACTTCGTGAATAACTTTAGTGATGTAAGCACCGAGTTGATTGATGAAATGAATGAAGAAATAGCAATGGGCAATAAGCAATATGAAATGGGCAATTTGCAAGAAGCTAATAAAAATTTGCAAAGTGCAATGGAGATTGCAAATGATTTAAAACAAAACCTGGAAAAAATAAATCATCATGGTAAACGTGCAGGTGATATTGTAAAAGGAATGTTGCAACACAGCCGCAGTACAAGCAATGCAACAAAAGAACCCACTGATATTAATAAACTGGCTGACGAATATTTACGGTTGGCTTATCATGGATTAAGAGCAAAAGACAAAACATTCAATGCCACATTGAAAACTGATTTTGATGAAACGATTGGTAATATCAATATTATTCCGCAGGATATTGGAAGAGTGATCTTGAATTTAATAACCAATGCTTTTTATGCAGTAGCCCCCCCACCCCCCAAAGGGGGGATTTCAGCTCCAGATAAAAGTTTCAATCCTTCTATTTGGGTAAGTACAAAAAAAGTTGGGGACAAGGTTTTTATTTCTGTTCGTGATAATGGACCAGGAATTCCCCAAAAGATATTGATAAAATCTTTCAACCATTCTTTACTACCAAACCAACCGGGCAGGGAACAGGATTGGGATTGAGTTTAAGTTATGATATTGTAAAAGCACATGGCGGTGAGTTGAAGGTGGAAACAAAGGAAGGAGAAGGCAGTGAGTTTATAATTCAATTACCTGTTGTCTGAATCACGGATGAAATACATTAACAAGATAAAACGAAATCAAAAATCTGGGTACCCCGTAAATCCGTGCAACTCCCCGCCTGAATGGCTCAGTCGGGCAGGTGTGATTCAGACAAGTTACAACATGCTGGTTCGTTTTACTTTTCTGCTATTTGTTCTGTTTTGTGGATGTTTTCTTCAAAGCTTTTCACAAACAGCACAACCAAAAACCTATGCGTTAATCATTGGTATTTCACACTATGAGAACAAAGATTTAAGATCATTAAACTATGCAGATAAAGACGCCACTCTTTTTGCAGCTTACCTGCAATCAAAAGCCGGCGGCTCTGTTCCTGATTCGCACATGCAGGTATTGCTGAATGAAAAAGCAACCATTGCTGCTGTTTACAATGCAATGGATTGGATCAAGCAACAGTCTGGAGAAAACGATGTGGTCTATATTTATTTTTCAGGTCATGGTGATGTGGAAACAAAGAGTTCAACCATCAATGGTTACCTGCTGGCTTATAATACTCCTCCTCATAACTATCCAAACAACGCTATCAGTATTGAGCAGTTAAACAACGATGCTAATTTTCTTACACTTCAGAAAAAAGCAAAAGTTGTATTAATTACCGATGCCTGCCACTCCGGAAAACTGGCCGGTGATTTTTTCAAGGGAAAACAATTAGCAGCAAAACAATTACAATTAGTATTAAATAATGAAGTAAGGATGGCTGCCTGTACAACAGAAGAAGAAGCTGCAGAAGGCGAGTTCTGGGGAGGTGGACGTGGCGTGTTTTCATATTATCTCTTAATGGGTATGTATGGTTTTGCAGATGGATTAAAAGATGGAACAATACAGTTGCATGAACTTCGCCGGTTTATTGACTCTTCTTTTGCAGCCGACAAATTTCTCAAAGAACAAAAGCTTCAGCAACATCCTGTAACTGATGGCAACCTTAACACAAAGATGGCTGTTGTGCATCCGGAGACATTTGCAGCATACAGTTCTTCACTTCCGGCTGTAAGCAAAGCCCAATTGGTACAACCAGTGGATTATTTTTTTACTGCTGTTAATGATCTTCCGCTTGAAAGTATATTGCATTTAAAGCTGTATAAAAAAATAACTGGTAATGCACTCGCATTGCAGATTGTAAATGATTGTATTGCCCACCTTGACACTACAACTGTCAGCTCCTTTGCAAAGATTGATAGCAATATGAAGGTGTATGATCCTGCTGCATACGAGCAGGAGATACACGAAGTAAACCTGCTTGATAGTTTTAAACTCTTCAGAACACAACTGGAAAATAAACTCATCCGCATCAACCGTTTTAATGATCAGTTTGCAGCAGTGGTGCATAACCGTTCACAGGAAATGGTCAATGCATATCTCAATGGTGAAGAGTCGGAGCTGGAAAAAAGGCAATATTATTATTCCGGCGAACGGCAGTACAGCAATTTTCTTGCAATGCTCGCCACAGCCATGCAAATGATTTCAACCGAGCATCATTTGTATAATGTACTGCAGATAAACTTTCATTACCTCTCCGGTGTTATTGCACGTTTGCAAATGGCTACTTCTAAAAAAACGGATAGCCTCTTGAAAGTATCGTTTGCCTTTCAACGAAAAACAATGGAACTCCAACCTTATGCAGCTTATGTACATAATGAAATGGCGAATCTTTTTTTACACAAAAGAAAGTTTGATTCAGCCCTGTACCATTTTAATATGGCGATTGTGCTGGCACCTACATGGGCCATCCCCTGGAGCAACCAGGTACGGATGAACCTGATGTTGAAAAATCCAAAGCAAGCAAAACTGGCTTTGCACATGGCCGATTCATTGCAACCGAATCTTGCATATGTATTGATTAATGCCGGGTTGGTTGCTGAGCAGGAACAAAACAGGCTGGCAGCAGAATCGTATTATCTGCATGCCATTAAACAAAACAATGTGCATTACCTGCCATATGAACGGTTGGGGCATCTGTATTTAAACAGAAACAACTATCAGCTTTCCAACGAATATTTTTATAAAGCTTCTACACGTAAAAATGACTTTGCAATCAATGATGCTTACTTCACATTTGGAATAGAGTTGGGTGGCAACCCGTTTGGTAAAAATGAAATCTTCTTAGACACATGTCTTTTAACAGCAATTACCTATCAGAACAAATCCAATCCATATGTACAACTGTTGGAAATATTACCGGCAATAAATTCAAAAGCAGTAAAGCAAGACTCTTTATTGCAAACGCTTACAACTATTGCCGATCAAAATTCACATATCTTATTGGCACATCATTATGTAGCAAAACAATTATTTAAGCTGGGTCGTTATACAGAAGCAGAACCCTATTTACTTGCTGCTATAAAAAACTATCTCAACGAAACAGAATTCCGTCAACAATTAAAAACAGCACTATACAAGCCGGGTGAAACATCCACAGACAGTTGTATTTATAATGGGGTTCTATACTTTGATTACAATCAAACGGAAGATCATTATATGTTAGCTTCTATTTATGAAAGACAGAAAAAATACAAAGAGGCAGTAGTGCAATATCAAACAATCAGCTTGTATGAAAACAATCAGCAAAACGAACAGGCAGTATGTAAAAACTATGAATACTACTTTGCTTTTTTTCATAACGAAGAAACAAATCCCGGCCGTCAGCAAGACCCACATAATGCATTAATGCAGATGTATGAAGCACCTGTTCCTATGGGCGGCTCTATTAAAGCAGCAAGATTATTTGAACAGATGGGTGCATATGAAGAGGCCGAAAAGCTATTACTCACACAGGTAATGCAAAACCGTGCAGCTGGTGATATGCGGCGTAAGCTTATCAAGGAGCGTAGGCCGGGCTCTTACCAGATGGTGGCTGCTATCAATTGGTACTGGTTAGCGATTAACAGAACACTTGAAAGTGAAACCTATAATTTTTACAGGCGGATGATGACGGCCTTTCCCCGCAATTATTACTGGAAAGAAAAAGCAGGTTTGTTTTTATACAACCGTTTACAACTGGTATATAAACAAATGCCTGTTGAAGAATATGAACTGTTTACGATTGACATGCAGAAGTATGCCTATCCGTTCATGGGTGGACTGGAAGGACCAAACAGAGAAAGTATTTCGTTACAGTTACCTGGAAGTAATGAAGAAGTGATCATAGAAATGCCTGTTTATAATCCGGTACAGGAAACGCTTATGTTTTTAATGGAATCAGTAAAACTAAATGGCGATGTGGAACCAACAGAGCAAATGAAAAATATTCTTGCAACAGTCAATAGCTGGCTTGGCAACTATGATGATGCGGCAGCATGGTATCAAAACATACTGAAACAACACCCAACCGATTCCATACTCAGAAATAAATTGCTTGAAATGCTGATCATGAATGATCGGCTACCTGCTATACAAATTCAGTTAGATACTTTGCACAGGCTGCATAAAATAAATAATGAACAAGTGCTGTTGTTGGCTGAATACAACCTGCTTTCTAAGAATATGCAAAAAAATAATCTCTTATTACAATCATTTAAACCTGCTGAGCGTGATGAAAAAATAAGTATTCTGAAGCTAAACATCATAGTGGCCATGCAAAAGAATAATTATCCTGAAGTATTAAGTCTCGTGAAAAAAATAAATGCCCTGTACAACATTTCAGATACTTCAGCAATTGAACAGATGGATGAGTACATGCGGGCCACAGCACAGTTTACATTTTATACAACAGCCCGTACTTATGCATTAATGAAACAACATACAAAAGCAATACATTATCTTGAGAAGGCATTACAATGTGGCTTGTTGTATAAGAATTTATTTGAAAATGATAAAGCATGGAAGGATTTACGAAGCAGTTCTTCATGGAAAAAATTGATGAAAGACCATGCAGCAGCAATGGAAGATTATATTGCAAACACGATGGGTGTTGAACTGGGATTTAAAAATCCAATTTCATACAGGATACCTGATCAGGCTATAAAAGAGTAAGGTTTATTGTCCTTTGTTATGAGGGTTCGGTTTCTTTCCTGTTCTTTGTATACAGTGCCTATATATTAAGTATAGTCCTTCGCTCCAAAGATGCGGGCCGGGGAAAACTAAGGAGCGGGCTGGGTTTATTGCTGAGTTATGATATAGTAAGGCCCCCGGCGGTGAGTTAAAAGTGGAAACGAAATATATGGAAGGTTTACCCGCCCAAGCTTCAACGCAGGCGGGAACCGAATTTATTATAAGTTTACTTGTGAAATATAAGACCGATGAGAAGTAAGATATATATCATCCTGTTTTTCCTGGTATTTGTAACTGCAGTCTCAGCTCAGCAAATTAATCTTGACAGCCTGAAGACTGAGTTAAACCAGTCGCAAAATGATACAACTTCCCTATTGATCCTGGCAGAAATTACAGATGCTTATTCAGAAATAAATTTTGACAGTGTATACATTTATGCTAACAGAATGCTGGTGATTGCACGTAAGTTACATCTGCGCCTGGAAGAAGTAACCGCAATGAACCATGTGGGCTATGCATTACAAAATAAAGGGAACTATGCCCGTTCCCTGCAGATTTTGTTATCGGCTATTGCTATTACTGAAGATGAAGACAGCGAAAAAAAACTTTTACCTCCTCAATATGCAGCTACCGAAGAATTTACTGACCGCAGCCTGTCGCCCATGTTACAACGGCTTACCAAACGGAGCCGTTCCTTACAGTATGCCGGTATTTTATATTTCAATGCTGGTAATTATAACAAAGCAATTGGATATTATAAAGAATCGCTGATCATTCCCGAACAAACAAAAAACTACCGGCTGCTGAGTATCACGCATTCTACAATGGGGCGTGCTTACCTGGGTATGAAAAAAAATGATTCTGCCATCTTTTATCTTCGCCAGGCATACCAGGAGGCTGCCATATCTAATTACAACCGTTATATCGGAAGTATTCTTTTAAATATCGGCAGGGGTTATGTTGCATCTGGCAATAATGATTCTGCTCTTTATTATTTCAGGTTGGGTTTAACGGAGAGCAAAGAACATGATTATTTCAGAGGAATTTCTGCCTGTAACCTTTTAATTGCAGATATTCACAAACGTACAGGTAAGCCCGACTCAAACCTGTTTTACATCAGAAAAGCTCTTACTGCAGCCCACGAACTAAGTGCGCCGGATTTGTTTTTACGTTCCTATATAGGGCTCGCTGATTATTATAAATCTGCAGGCAATAACGACAGCACTGTAAAATACCAATCATTAATCATAAAGATCAACGACAGTATTTACAGTTCACGACAAGCGCAGCAATTTCAAAATATTGACTTTGATGAACAACAGCGGTTAACCCAGATCGAAGCTGCAAAATTCGCTTACAGGCAACAGGTGAGAACTTATACACTGTTGGCAGGGTTGGCAATTTTTCTATTCATCGCTGTTATTTTATGGAGAAACAGCCGGCAAAGAAAGCAGGCCAATATTCTGTTGTCAAAACAAAAAAGTGAACTTGAAGCTGCATTGGAAAGCTTAACCTCAACACAAAAGCAATTAATCCAATCAGAGAAAATGGCTTCCCTCGGTGAACTTACCGCAGGCATTGCACATGAAATTCAAAATCCATTAAACTTTGTAAACAATTTTTCAGAAATAAATACTGAGTTGATTGTGGAGATGAAAGAAGAGTTGGCAAAAGGAAATAGTGAGGGGGCGAAAGCAATTGCCAATGATATAGATGACAATGAAAAGAAAATAGTGTTTCACGGCAAAAGAGCAGATGCCATTGTAAAAGGAATGCTGCAGCATAGCCGCAGCAGCAGCGGTATAAAAGAACCAACCGATATTAATAAACTGGCGGATGAATATTTACGGTTAGCTTATCATGGACTGAGAGCAAAGGATAAATCGTTCAACGCAACCATGAAAACAGATTTTGATCAAACGATCGGCAACATCAATATCATTCCACAGGATA
>JANMOR010000427.1:0-1632 GCA_031369435.1 Chitinophagaceae bacterium | reverse complement strand
GACTCCGGATTAATAGCTGTTCTCCAGCCATTGACATAAGCTGCACTGCTCATCAGGCGTGAGCCTGCGGCAGCAATAGCCAGGTCAGCATATGTTTTACATGTTGCATAATCTTTCCTGTATAAAGCTACTCTTGAATACAATGCCTGGGCTGCTGTTAAAGTAGCTAACTGAGGAAATGCACTTGAAGCAAAATTGACTGTTAAAAGTGTTGTAGCAGCAGTTAAATCCCTGTAGATCTGAGCATATACACTATCAACTTTTGCACGTGGTGGAATATTTTGCGCAGCACCATCAGTTGTTGTTGGAGTGGTTAATACCAGAGGAACACCGCCTCTATCTAAACCTAATACCGCAACACCTGGCTCATAAGAATAGGCTCTTGCCAAATCAAAATAGCAAAGTGCACGGAGAAATTTTAACTGACCTTCCCAGTTATTTCTTTCTGCAGTTGTAACCGCAGGAGCAACATTTAAAGAAGGCACAGCTGCCAATATCAGATTAATTTCTGCTATTGCAAAATAATCTAATTGCCAGTTTGTGAAATGCGCTGTTGCAATATTATTGGCTTCCGCATTTAAGCGGCCTGATTTATTAGTTGCAAATCCGTTATCAGATAAAGCTTCAGGATGTGTAATTAAATCACGACCATAAAGCCTGTTGTTTTTTAAACGGGCATATACACCCAAAATGGCAGCATTTACGTTTTCCCTTGTGGTTAACGCAGTTCCTGCATCAATTGATTGACGGGGATCGACCTGCAATTCTTTTTTACAACTTGTAAAAGTTGTAAAAAATGCCAGCATCAAACCCGGTAATATTAATAGTTTCTTCATGTTACAAATAATTTTTAGTTCTTTAGAATCCAATTTGAATACCTGCATTAAAATTCTTTGTTTGAGGAATGATACCTGTTGATGTGCCTACATATTCAGGATCATAACCTAACCAGTCGGAATAAGTATAGAGGTTTTGCCCCTGTACATAAAATCTGCAACTGGTAAGTTTGAGTTTGCGCAGCACTCCCTGTGACAAATCATAAGAAAGACGGGCATCTCTCATACGAATGAAATCGGCTTTCTTCCACAAACGGCTTGAACCTGTAGCATGGTTTACACCACCTGGTTCAGCTCCACCATTAAAGAGTCTTGGATAAGAAGTGATATCACCGGGCTTTTGCCAGCGGTTATCATAAGCCACCTGTAATGTATTGAATGTGCGGTTAGCATTTTCAAGCAGGAAGTTTACCTGTCCGTCTGTAGTTAATACACCGTATTGGTAAGTAAACAAAACATCAAGGGTAAAGCCTTTCCAGCTGATGGTATTGGTTAAACCACCCCAATGATCTGCTTCCCCATCACCGATATAACGGCGGTCACGCAGTTGAGGGCTATATGTTACGTTACCAAATGTATCAATATACATCGGCCTTCCGGTTGCTGGGTTAACACCGGCATAAACCTGGGTAAACACACTATTGAGCGAACGTCCTACACGTAAGGATGGGTCGCCGGGTAATAATTTTAAGCCATCATATAATTTGCGGACACTATTGTACCCAAACGCATAGTTGAAGTTGATGTTCCAGCGGAAACCATCACTTGTTTTTTGCCGGAAGATCTCTGCATTTAA
>JANMOR010000420.1:0-7192 GCA_031369435.1 Chitinophagaceae bacterium | reverse complement strand
TATTGAATGTTGTATCAGTTAACCGTTGTTGCTGATAATGCCCTGCTTTTGTTTTTTGCCGCATTGCTTCATAAATACTCACTGCACAGGCAACAGAAATGTTAAGTGATTGAATAATGCCCATCTGCGGTATTAAAAAATTTCCATCGGCCATTGCACGGATTTCTTCACTTACGCCATGTTGTTCATTGCCAAAGACCAAGGCAACGCTGCTTGTAAAATTAATTTCGTATAAACTCACCGCATCGCTGCTGAAATGGGTGGTATAGATCTTTTCATATTTTTTACGGATGTCTTTAAAACATTCTTCTGCATCTTCATATTGATGAACCGTTAACCATTTGGCTGCACTCGAAGAACTTCTGGCTCCCCATTTTTGATGACGTGGAATTTTATTGGTGAGTACATAAACCTCCTGAATGCCCACTGCATCGCAGGTTCGCATAACTGCTGAAATATTATGCGGATCAAATACATTTTCCAGCACAACAGTTAAATCGGGTTGTCGTTTACGGAGCACCGACAGCAGTCGTTCACGGCGTTGAGGAGTCATAAAACGAAATTAACGGAAATTTTTTCTGCTGATTTATTCAATCAACCCGTTTGTATCTTCTGAAAGGACGTAAAAATTTGATTCCCTTTGAAGTTTGAAAACGTGTAGCCATCTGTTGCCAGTTGCCGTTATTCGAATTCCAAACAAGAAAATGCAAATGCGGAAATAAAGTATATCCTGTCTTTCCACTCAGTCCTATCTCCTGCCCTTGTTGAACAGTATCTCCAACATTTACAGATGCGCCATTGTATTGCAGATGCCAGTAACCGGCCCGTGAACCATCAGCATGTTGTATAACAATCATATTTCCATATGGCCTGTATTTTCTGTTCCAGCCACCTTTATTCCCATCTTCTTTTACTCTTACCACAACTCCTCCCCTTGCAGCAAAGATGTTTGTTCCCCGTTTCATTTTAAAATCAAGTGCCGCCCTGTTTTTGTGAGAGAAACTGCTGAAATATCCCTGTACAATTAATTTGCTTTGATCTTTTTCAAATGGAAGTTGATAGATATAGCTTGTATCATCTTTCAATTTTCCTTTCTGTAATAATTTAAGTTTTGTTTGATAAGGGTCTTTATGAATGGCACAACCTGTAATGAGCAGTAAGAAGAAAAGAAAGGCAGGATTAAATGAAAGATGCTTAATCATATCTGCAAAAGTAGACCGACTCTCGTTTACGAAAATCATGCATTTTATAAAGACAGTGAAAGTCGGGATGACCGGATTGGAAACAAATACCTTGGTGCCTTAAAGTGCCATCCTACATGAATTTACTTAAACCTAAATTTTTCGACATAAAAAAAGACTCTTGAAAAATCAAGAGTCTTTTTTTATGTCGGGACGACAAGATTCGAACTTGCGACCACCAGACCCCCAGCCTGGTACGCTACCGGACTGCGCTACGTCCCGAACCTAAAAAACAAAAACCCATCACTGGATTTATGCGGGGAGCAAAAGTAAGATTTAAATGCATTTGATGCAAAATCAATCAACAAAAACTATCTTAGCGCCGCAATAACTTGAACCCGTTACATGACCATTCTCATCAGGCAGGCACACATTATTGATCCAGCTTCTCCTTTTCATGCAACCAATCAGGACGTTTTAATTGAAAACGGATTGATCAAACAGATTGGTCAATTGCAGGATGTTTCAGCCGATCATGTTATACAACAGGACAATCTTCATCTTTCACCCGGTTGGGTTGATCTCTTTGCTCATTTCTGCGATCCGGGTTTTGAATTTAAAGAAACATTGGAAACAGGGATTGCTGCTGCTGCTGCCGGAGGTTTTACAGAAGTAATGGTGCTGCCCAATACGCAACCGGTTATGGCTGGTAAATCGCAGGTTGAATATGTGGTTCAAAAATCAAAGCATGCAATAGTAACAGTTCATCCGCTGGGTGCTATCACCAAACAAACAGATGGAAAAGAGCTGGCTGAAATGTATGATATGCATGATGCAGGTGCCATTGCATTTACAGATGGAATTCATCCGGTACAATCAGCCGGACTTTTATTAAAGGCATTGCAGTATGTGAAATCGATCAACGGAACTATCATACAGATACCCGATGATTCAACCATCGGCACCTATGGATTGATGAACGAAGGGATAGTTAGTACAAGATTAGGACTACCGGGCAAACCTATTTTAGCAGAAGAAATCCAGGTGGCAAGAGATATTAAATTAACAAGGTATGCAGAATCAAAACTGCATTTCACCGGTGTTACATCGCCTAAAAGTTTAGAGTATATCAACCGTGCAAAAGAAACCGGCACTGCCATCAGTTGCTCAGTTACTCCTGCGCATTTATATTTCAGTGATGATGATCTGCAGAGTTATGATACCAATTTAAAATTATATCCTCCGTTGAGAACAGGTACCGAAAGAGATGCGTTGAAACAGGCTGTGCTTAATGGTTCTGTTGATTGCATTGCTTCACATCATCTGCCACATGAATACGACAGCAAGATCTGCGAATTTGAATATGCCAAACCCGGTATGATTGGTCTTGAAACAAGCTATGGAGTAATGGGTGCTGTGTTTGGTGATCAGCTAACAGCTGAAAAATGGGTGGAGCTGGTGAGCATCAACCCAAGAAAAATATTAGGAATGCAAATGCCAATTATTCAAGAAGGTGCTGTTGCCAATGTAACAATCTTTGATCCGCAGGCGACATATATATTTACAGCAGATGCCATACGCTCCAAATCAAAAAACTCTGCCTTTATTGGTAAAGAATTGAGAGGAAAAGTAATTGGCATTATCAATAACAATCAACTAAAACTCAACTAAACCTTTTTTTATGGAAACAAAACAATCAAATCCACTCATACAATATGGCGTTATGAGTGCCGTTGTTGGTATATTAGTTTACATCATTCTCTATCTTGGAGGTGTTAAATTTTTTATGAGCCCTGTTGCATATTTTGCTTATGCAATTCCGATTATTTTTGCTGTACTGGCCTGCCTTAAACAAAAAAAGAACCAGGGAGGTTATCTGGAATTTTCAAAAGCATTGAAAATAAGTTTTGGAGTATTTGTAATTACTTCCCTTGCTACAAGTATTCTTTCTTATGTATTGATGAATTTTATTGATCTCGAATTCAGCCAGGCAATGCAACAGGCTTCCATGGAAATGACTGAAAAAATGATGAAGCGTTTTGGTGCACCACAGGATACTATAGATAAGGCATTAGCTGATGCTGCCAATAAAAGTCCTTTTACTTTAGGAAAAATGGCTTTAGGTTTTGCTTTCAGTTGTATATTATGGTTCCTCATTTCATTGATTATTGCAGCAATTGTAAAGAAAAAGAATCCGGCAGATCAAATGCCACAAACCATGTAACCGATTCATGAACTTAAGTATTGTTATACCACTGAAAGATGAAGCTGAATCATTACCTGAGCTCTGTTCATGGATTGAACGGGTGGTGAATGAGCAGCAGCTTTCGTATGAAATTATTTTAATTGATGATGGCAGTACCGATGAATCATGGAATGTTATCCGGCAACTCCGGTCTTCCAATTCCAATATCAAAGGCATCCGCTTTCAACGCAACTACGGTAAATCTGCAGCATTGAATGAAGGCTTCAGGGCTGCTAAAGGAGATGTGGTGATTACGATGGATGCTGATCTGCAGGATAGTCCTGATGAGATTCCTGATCTGTATAAAATGATTATTACAGATGGGAATGATCTTGTAAGTGGCTGGAAGAAGAAACGTTTTGACAATACACTTACAAAAAATATTCCTTCTAAATTTTTTAATGCGGCTACCAGGAGAATGAGTGGAATTAAACTCCACGATTTCAACTGCGGTCTCAAAGCCTACAGCAATAAAGTGGTGAAGAGTATTGAAGTATATGGCGAAATGCACCGCTATATTCCCGTGCTGGCTAAATGGGCCGGCTTTCGTAAGATTGGCGAAAAAGTTGTTGAACACCACAAACGTAAATACGGCATCACCAAGTTTGGGTGGGATCGTTTTGTAAATGGATTTTTAGATCTTGCAACTATTACATTTGTTGGCAAGTTTGGAAAAAGACCGATGCACTTTTTTGGTTTGTGGGGCACCGTTTTTTTTCTCGTAGGTTCAATTATCAGTGGTTACCTGGTGGTGTCCAAAATCATGGATACAAATTTTTCGATTACAAACCGCCCAACTTTTTTTATAGCATTAGTAGCCATGATCATTGGATCACAATTGTTCCTGGCAGGATTTATTGGTGAATTAATTTCAAGAAGTTCTTCTGAAAGGAATTATTATTTGATAGAGGAAAAAGCAGGGCTATGAAATAGAAACACGGGTAACGCTGATTTGTACAGATTACAACTGATAAATACTTTTATATATAATCCTTTCATTTCCGCAAATATTCGTGTTATCAGCGTTTCTATCTTAAAACAATATTACTCATGCTTATTCACGAAGAACTAACCAGTAATATTATTAAATGTTTTTACAAGGTTTATAATGAACTGGGTTATGGCTTCCTTGAAAAAGTGTATGAAAATGCTTTAATAATTGAACTGCAAAATCACAATATTCCCTGCACACAACAAACACCAATCAATGTTTACTACAACCATAAAGAAGTTGGGAATTATTACGCTGATATTTTGGTTGCAGATCTGATCATATTGGAACTTAAAGCAGGAGAAGGAATAATTAAACTGGAATATGAACTTCAGTTAGTCAATTATTTAAAGGCAACCAAATATGAAGTTGGCCTTATTTTATACTTTGGTGAGAAACCAACTTTCAAACGTAAGGTATTTACGAATGATCTAAAATAAAACTGATATTTGTATTGACTAAATCCGCTATAATCGTTTAATATCTGTGTCATCAGCGTTTCAATCAAATAAAAAAATCATCATCCTTGGCCCTGCACATCCTTTACGTGGCGGTATTGCTGTGTTCAATGAGCGGTTGGCCAAACAATTCCAGGAAGAAGGTCATGATGTAAGCATTTATTCCTTCAGCCTGCAGTACCCTGATTTTTTATTTCCCAGCACTACTCAATACTCAAGTGAGCCTGCGCCGAATTATCTCAACATCAAAACAATCATCAACTCTATTAATCCATTGAACTGGATTACTGTTGGCAACGAAATCAAAAACCTGCAACCTGATCTGGTAGTGGTTCGTTACTGGTTACCATTGATGGGCCCGGCATTGGGTACCATTCTTCGTCGCATCAAATCAAATAAGCATACAAAAATCATCTGCATAGCTGACAATATAACCCCACATGAAAAACGCATCGGCGATCATGCATTTACCAACTACTTTATCAAACCGGTTGATGCATTTATTACGATGAGTGAAAAAGTGCTGACCGATCTGCGTTCATTCACACAAACAAAACCTGCACAACTGGAACCACATCCGTTGTACGATGTATTTGGTGAAGCTGTAACAAAAGCTGAAGCAAGAACACATCTCAACATCAATCAAAATGAATTCATCTTTTTATTCTTCGGCTTTATCAGAAAGTATAAAGGCCTGGATTTACTTTTGGAAGCTGTTGGAAAACTGAAGAACTCAGAACTAAAAACTACCAACTACAAACTTCTTATAGCAGGGGAGTTTTATGAAGACAGGAAAATATATGACGAGTTGATTGAACAACTCAATATAAAAGATGATCTCATACTAAAAACGGAGTTCATTGCTGATAGTGAAGTGAAATATTATTTCTGTGCCGCCGATGCAGTAGTTCAACCCTACCGGCATGCAACACAAAGTGGTGTTACCCCCCTCGCCTATCATTTTGAAATACCGATGATCGTTACCAATGTTGGCGGATTACCTGCTTTTGTACCACATGGAAAAGTGGGATTGGTTTGTGAGTCCAACGCTTCTTCTATTGCAGATGCCATGCAACAAATGCTGCAAACAGGCGCCTCACAATTTTTATCACAACTCCGTGAAGAGAAAACGAAATACAACTGGAGTAAAATGACGGAAGCTATTCTGAAACTGGCGTTCAATTAAAATTTACATTTGCAGCATGAGTGAGCAGATCAAACAAATCATCAGCGATTCCATAGCAGTAAAACATCAGTTGCTGAATGATGAAACAGTCATTGCAAGAATCAATACCGTTACCAATATGATGGTTACGGCTTTTAAAAATGGAAATAAAGTTTTGTTTTGCGGCAATGGAGGCAGTGCTGCCGATGCACAGCATTTAGCAGCAGAATTCAGCGGACGGTTTTACCTCGATCGTGAAGCATTGCCTGCAGAAGCACTGCATGTAAACACTTCTTATCTCACAGCTATTGCCAACGATTACAGTTATGAAGTGGCTTATGCAAGATTGATCAAAGGCATTGCTCATGCAGGGGATGTATTGGTTGGGTTATCTACATCAGGCAACTCTCCTAATATTGTTGAAGCATTTAAAGCTGCAAAAGAAAAAGGAATGATCACCGTTGCTTTTACCGGTGAAACAGGTGGTAAACTGAAAGACCTGAGCGATCATCTTTTTAATGTGCCATCAACCGTTACACCACGCATACAGGAAAGCCATATCATGCTCGGCCATATTATTTGTCAACTGGTAGAAGAACGGTATTTTGCTGAAAAAGGCTGATCTATGATTCATACAACACTCCCAACAAATCATCCTGTAAATACCGCTTACTTTATGCCTTTACCACACAGGGAATTACCATTGATTACTAAAGAATGGACATTGTTTCTTGATCGTGATGGAGTGATCAATAAAGATGTGGTTGCTGATTATATTAAAAACTGGAGTGAATTTCAGTTTCTGCCCGGCACACTGAAAGCCATTGCACAATTTGCATCCCTGTTCGAATGGATTTTTGTGGTAACCAACCAGGCTGGTGTTGGTAAAGGATTAATGAAGTTGGAGGATCTGCAAGAGATTCATCAGAATATGTTAGAGGAGATCAATGCAAACAATGGCCGTATTGATAAAATTTATTTCTGCACTTCAACAGATAATAACGACATCAGCCGAAAACCAAATCCGGGCATGGCATTGCAGGCGAAGAATGATTTCCCTGAGATTGATCTCAATAAATCCATCATGGTTGGCAATATGCCCAATGACATGAAGTTTGGTCGTAAGATCGGAGCCTTCAACGTATATCTCCC
>JANMOR010000629.1:0-2786 GCA_031369435.1 Chitinophagaceae bacterium | reverse complement strand
CTTTTTTGCCATCTTTAAAGTAAAATCAAAAACCCGTCGTCTTCCTAAACAAATGAACGATGGCATAGAGGCAATGGCCCGGCAACAAAACATCATACAGGCAATCAGCAGCTATGGCAAACAATTGTTTGGCTTTATACGGAGTCGTGTCAAGTCGGATGAAGATGCAGAAGATATTCTGCAGGATGTCTGGTACCAATTGAGTAACCTGCCTGCTGTTGAAACCATCGACAGTATCAGCGGTTGGTTATACCGTGTTGCAAAGAACCGCATCATCGATCGTTCAAGAAAAAAACAGGAAAGCTTCCTGGAAGATTTCAGTTATGAAGATGAAGACGGCGTTTCATTTTTTTCTTCGCTATTGCAAAGCAAGGATGAAAGTGCAGAAACAACTGCCATGCAACACCTGTTTTGGGAGGAGTTGATGGATGCTTTAGAAGAGCTGCCTGCAAATCAACGCAATGTATTTATATGGAATGAGCTGGAAGAAATGACACTGCAACAGATTGCTGATAAAGAAAAGGAGAATATAAAAACGATTATTTCACGCAAACGTTATGCAGTGCAACACCTGCGTAACCGGCTTGAATCTTTATACAATGAATTTTTAAACGATTAAATTTTAAGACAATGATGTATCGTAACAAAAAATGGTTTGCATTGATCCCCGTAGTTATAGCTGCAGCTATTTTATTTTTTGGATGGGTTGTAACTTCTTTATGGAATGCTATCCTTGTACCGGCAGCAGGAGCAGGAGTCATCAGCTTTTGGCAGGGACTTGGTTTGCTGGTGCTAAGCAGAATTTTAGTAGGAGGTTTCGGTGGTGGAAGAGGCGGTGGCAGATGGGGCAATCGTCCATCAAAACAAAAATGGGCAGCGATGAGTGAAGATGAGAAACTTCGTTTTAAACAGGAGTGGCAAAGACGCTGCGGTCAATATCCAAAAACAGATACTGATGCTCCAATAAAAAATGAAGGAATTGAATAATGCGTTTTCGGTTTAGATATTTAAAGATAACCCGTGCAGCAAGTACGGGTTATTTTATTTCAACCAACCTGGTTTTATTGATGATTCAATCATCATAAAAATATTTTCCAAACACTTAAAGTATTTTTTTCTTCCACCCGTCTTCATTTATATAGCAACAAGTATACAGGTTGAGTAAAACAAAAAACAAATAAAACATTATACAATGACAAAACAAATTTTAAAAGTAATACTTGCCGGAATACTCGGTGGGTTAGCCATCTTCATCATGCCTTTCCTCATTATTAAAACTGTGATCTTCTTCCTGTTGATTGGCGCCATCTTCCGCTTAGTTGGTGGAAGAGGAGGTCGTTGGCACCAGGGCGGCTGGGGTTCTGGTATTGATCCACAGAAACGCTATGCTTTTGCCAAACGCTGGCAAAGCATGGATACAAACGAACGAAAATCATTTAAGGATAAAATGGATACAAAGATGTTGAACAGGCAGAACGACAGAAACATTGACATCAAATAAACATTCTTAACAATAAATCTTCAACAATGAAAAGAGGAACATTATGGATCATTGGTGTCAGCACTGCACTGCTTACAGTCATTGGTTTGAGTGCAAGTGTTGGACGACATCACTGGAATAAACAACGACAGTTTGCAAAAGGGGAATATCATTATAACAAAAGTTGTGATGATGAAACAAAAAAAGAAACTGTAAAGTAAACGCATGTTCTTTTTATCAAAAGATCAGCACCACAGTTTATAAGTACAGTTTTTAAAATAGCTATCAATTATTATTCACTTAAAAAAGAAAGACGATGTACAATCAGTCACAAGCCGCAAAAGGCGATCATTACGGAAGCAGCAAACGGCACATGCTTTACCGTTCACAACAAAGAGCCGCAGTTAACATTCACAAAACCGAAACCAGTTATGAAATGCTGGTATTTGCACCGGGCCGCATCAAAGAACATTTTGCGGTGAATGTAAAAGGGAATGAATTAAGTATTTCCTACACTCCACCTGATGGGTTTCCAAGATTCGATTGGGTGTTGCGTGAATACAGCCGAGGAGGCTTTGTAAGAACATTCACCTTAGATGAAACAGTTGACAGCAGCGCTATTTCAGCAAAGTATGAAGATGGTGTTCTGCAGGTGAGCCTTCCCATTATAGCTGGCGCAGAAACAAAAGAACAGGAAATTAAGATCAGTTAAGCTTTGATTTTTCTGCCTGTCGGCAGACAGGGTTTATTTTTAAGTTCAGGGTAGTTCCGCTTCTGCGGAGCTGCCTTTTTTATTGCAATTGCATAAAAGCTCTTCCCAGGTGTGCAGTGATATCACTGGCCAGCATGGCTTCCTGAGATAAATGAAGCGCTGCAATATCTCCTGCCAGCCCATGCAGGTAAACGGCAAATACAGATGCTTCCTCTGCAGAATATCCCTGTGCCAATAAACCTGTAAGAATGCCTGTTAGCACATCGCCGCTTCCGGCTGTTGCCATTCCGGGATTACCTGTACTGTTGAAATAAGCATCGCCGTTAGGACAGGCAATGAATGTGTAATGACCTTTTAATATAATGATGCAATTCAGTTCTTCAGCTTTTTGTAATGCCAGTTGTGTGCGTTCAAAATCATTCTTTGCTTTTCCAAATAACCGTTCGAATTCTTTAGGGTGAGGTGTAAGAATACAATCTTCATGCAGGAAAGTTTTAAGATCCTGTTTGATGGATAATAAATTCAACGCATCTGCATCCAGCACAACAGACTGATGTGTTTCATGCAATAACTGCATGAGCATTTCGGCTGTTG
>JANMOR010000355.1:0-2947 GCA_031369435.1 Chitinophagaceae bacterium | reverse complement strand
GGACTCATTTTTTCTGCATAATTAATGAACCCGTCAAATCCTTTTACACCACTGCCCGCCGTTGTTCTGGTTGGTGATTGTGAAATGGTATTCACCCTTACTTTATTCCGCACACCATAATGATAACCAAAGCTGCGGGTGATGCTTTCAAGCAAAGCCTTTGCATCAGCCATTTCATTATAATCGGGGAACACACGCTGTGCAGCGATATATGTAAGTGCTACCACGCTTCCCCATTCATTCAAAGCATCGAGATCCCATGCTGTACGCAAAATTCGATGCAGGCTTACTGCAGAAATATCATTCGACTTTTGATTCCATTCATAATTCATTTCTGTATAATGCTTGCCTTTGCGCACATTAATACCCATACCAATGCTATGCAGCACAAAATCAACCTTGCCTCCAAAATGTTCCATTGATTTTTCAAAGAGATTTTTTAACTCATCCATATTAGTTACATCGGCACCAATAACAGGAGCATTGCCGCAGGCTTCAGCCAATTTATTGATTTCACCCATCCGCAAAGCAACAGGTGCGTTAGATAAAACGATCTGTGCCCCTTCTTCATAACATTTCAAAGCCGTTTTCCAGGCAATTGATTTTTCATCTAATGCGCCGAAAATAATTCCTTTTTTCCCTTTCAATAATTGATGACTCATAACATTGATTTGGGTCAAAAATAAGGAAGATGAGGGAAATAAAGCCCATCAGAGAAAGCATGCCAAACAATCATTCTTTACCTTGCTGTTAAACCACGTTTGCATTGCACTTAAGTTTAATACTTTTGCAGCCATCACATAAACACTTTTTCATTGAACAATCATTTAATTGACCAAGTAAAAACAGTTTTTGCTGAGCGGTTTACAACACTAGCTTCTGTTTATTTCTCACCCGGCCGCATCAACCTCATTGGTGAGCATATTGATTATAACGATGGCTTTGTAATGCCTGCAGCTATTAATAAAGGTGTTTACTATGCAGTGGCGCCGAATGGGACGGATACTTGTAATTTTTTCAGTATTGATTTTAATGATTCAATTAGTATTCGTTTGCAGGATATTCAACCAAAAGAAGAATGGAAGAATTATGTATTGAGTGTGTTGAATCAATTCATTGTTGCGGGAAAAAAAATCGGGGGTATTGATTGTGTTTTTGCCGGCGATATTCCAAGGGGATCGGGCATGTCTTCATCTGCAGCAGTGGAAGGTGGTTTGGCTTTTGCATTAAATGAAATTTTTAATTGCGGTTATAACAGGAAAGAACTGGCTCAACTCAATCAACGGGCAGAGCATGATTATCCCAATGTGAAGTGTGGCATCATGGATCAGTTTGCCAATATGAATGGCAAAAAAGATGCGGTGATCCTACTCGACTGCAGATCATTAGAATATCAATACTTCCCTATTCAGCTCAATGAATATTCTATTGTACTGATCAACTCCAATGTTCACCATTCACTGGCATCATCGGCTTATAATAAAAGAAGGAGCGAGTGTGAAGAAGGGTTAATGCTGATGGGCTCCGACAGTGCTGTACGTTCTTTCCGTGATGTAACAAAGTGGGAAGACCTCCTTGCTTATGAAGGAATGATGGGTGAAGAAGTATACATGCGTTGTTTATTTGTTGTGGAAGAAATAGACCGTACACAACAGGCTGCAAAATTGTTGCAGCAAAACGATTTGAAAGAATTTGGCAAACTCATGTATAAAACACATGAAGGTTTGAGTAAACTTTACCAGGTAAGCTGCGGCGAATTGGATTACCTGGTTGACCTTACAAAAAACAATGAGGCTGTTATTGGTTCAAGACTCATGGGTGGAGGCTTTGGCGGCTGCACCATTAATATTGTGGCTAATGAAGCAATAGAGTCTTTTATTGCAGATACGCTTACTGCTTATAAAGAAAAATTCAATATTGATGCGGAGGCATACATTGTGCAGACAGATGATGGAACGAGAAGGATATAATTTCTATTCAACTTTGGCAAAGTTGTAAAAACCTGATTGAATAAATACTTCATGCTGAACTTTGCCAAAGTTTATACCATTTTTTTACTGCGCCAAACTGATATTGATCTGCAAACCTGCTCTGGTATTTACTACCGGCGGTGGTGTGGCAATATAACCTACTACCCTGTTCTGTTCAAAGAACAAACGCAAACGGATACGGTTGTTGAGTACATAATCAATGGATGGACTGATGGTCAAAACTTTTTGACCTCCTGTAGGAATAGTATTACGCTGATCTAAAATATTATTAGATGTTGCGTTGTCACGATAAGTTAAATCAAAACGGAAACTGAGATCGTTTTCCAGTGTTTTAGAATCTTTCTTGCTGAACGGAATTTTAAACGGCATCTTCAATCCACGTTTGCGCCAGCCTGCACCAACAGTTATATCAATGCTTCTTACTTCACTCACCTGGAAATCAATTAAACTTAAACTGATGGTTCTGCTTCTTCCATAATCAATTTTAAAATTCAATTGATTGGTGAGCTGCACATCAATACCAACCAATGGTGAAAAACGTTCGCTGATGGTTACATTGGGAACTAAGAAGTAAGGAACAAAGTTATTTGACACCGTATCAATAAACGACGGGAAGCCCAATCCAAACTGATCAGCATACAACAAGGCAGATGTAAAATTATTCATGCTCAGGTTGCTGCTGTAACCATGCGAAATAGTAAAGTTGGTAAAGATCTTTTCCAATCCCGGTATCCTTGACAAACCATTATACGTTAACCTCCAGTTGGGTTTTGGTATATAACGTTTGAATGGATTATCACTGACACGTTTATTGTTTTCATCAATCAACCCAACCTTTAATGCATCCTGGTTCGTATAAGCAGCAATGAATGCAGGGATGAGCACATCCTGTGAATATTTTCCATAACCCTTATAATAATCACCAATCAATTGACCACCGGCATAAGGATTGGCCA
>JANMOR010000316.1:0-6653 GCA_031369435.1 Chitinophagaceae bacterium | reverse complement strand
ATCAACATTACGATGAACATGCACCAACCATCAATGGCTATGAAGTGTTGAATAAATATTTTGATGAACTGTTTGCAAGTAATAATAAAGTAGCAGCTTTTGGTGAAGATGTTGGCTTTATTGGTGATGTGAACCAGGGCTTTGCAGGTTTACAGGCCAAACATGGTGAAACAAGAATATTTGATACCGGCATACGTGAATTAACCATCATGGGGCAGGGCATTGGTTTGGCCATGCGTGGCTTAAGACCCATTGCTGAAATTCAATACCTCGATTATTTGATTTATGGTTTGCAACCCTTAACTGATGACCTGGCTACTTTGCAATTCCGTACTGCAGGCAGGCAAAGTGCACCCGTTATTATACGATCAAGAGGTCATCGTTTAGAAGGCATCTGGCATAGCGGTTCACCTATGGGCATGATCATTAACAGTCTTCGTGGAATGTATGTATGTGTGCCACGTAATATGGTGCAGGCTGCAGGTATGTACAATACATTGTTGCAAAGCAGTGAACCCGGTTTGGTGGTTGAATGTTTGAATGGATATCGGTTAAAAGAAAAATTACCTTCTAACCTATCAGGCTTCACTGTGCCGATGGGTATTCCGGAAGTGATCAGGGAGGGAACAGATTTTACAATTGTTTCCTATGGTTCAACGCTGCGTATCATTGATGAAGCTGCGCAGCAATTACAAAAAATGGGAACCAGTTGTGAAGTAATTGATGTACAAACTTTGTTGCCTTTCGATATTCATCATATCATTCTTCAATCATTAAAGAAAACCAACCGCATCGTCTTTATTGATGAAGATGTACCGGGCGGGGCTGCTGCTTATATGTTCAACAAAGTAATGGAAGAACAAGGCGGTTATAAATACTTAGATGTTGCACCCCGAACTATTACAGCAAAAGCACATCGCCCTTCTTACGGAAGTGATGGTGATTATTTCAGCAAACCCAATGCTGAAGAAATCATTGAAGTGATCCTGGAAATGATCCGTGAGTAATTCTTAAATTAATACTGTATGAAATTGGATTTATACCAGGTTGATGCGTTCACTTCAACTTTATTCAAAGGAAATCCTGCAGCAGTTGTTCCATTAATGGAATGGATCAGTGATGAACTGATGCAGCAACTCGCTATGGAAAATAATTTAGCTGAAACGGTTTTCTTTGTTCCTTCAAAACAAACGGCCGCTGATTATGATATCCGTTGGTTTACCCCTGAGTTAGAGATCAATTTATGTGGTCATGCAACTTTGGCAAGTGCATTTGTTTTATATACCATACTCGGATATAAAAAACCATCGGTTACTTTTCATTCAAAAAGCGGATTGCTGAAAGTTGAAAAGAAGAACGACTTATATGAAATGGATTTTCCATCCTGGAAACCTGAACGGATAACGGATTATCCCGAAGATATTGCTGCCATACTCGGTATAAAAGAAATAACAGGTGCATATAAATACAGAGATCTGTTGATTGAAGTAAATACTGAAGCTGAAGTGGTAAATGCAAAACCTGATTTTACTGCATTAAAAAAAACAGGAGCCATGGTTATCCTTACTGCAAAATGCGATAAGGTTGATTTTGTTTCAAGGTTTTTTGCTCCTTCAGCTGGTATTGATGAAGATCCTGTTACAGGCTCGGCTCATTCACAACTGATTCCTTTCTGGAGCGAAAAACTCAACAGGAAAAAAATGCTGGCCAAACAGTTAAGCAAACGTGGAGGCGATATTCATTGTGAGCAATTAAGCAATGAAAGGGTTATGATGGGAGGTGAATGTGTTTTTTATATGAAGGGGGAAGTGGAGTTGAAGTAAGAGGTAAGAGGTAAGAAGTAAGAAGTAAGAGGTAAGAAGTAAGAAGTAAGAAGTAAGAGGTAAGAGGTAAGAGGTAAGAGGTAAGAGGTAAGAGGTAAGAGGTAAGAAGGTTAATCTAAAAACCTTTTTCTTTGTTCGGGTGTAGGTAACATACAACTTTCAGTTTTGCCAAACCATTTGTAACGGTTTCGGCCAATCCATTTATAAATACCATCACGGATAAAAACGGGAATGATTATCAAACCATACAGGAGTTTCCAGCCACCATCTAAATAGCGGCATACACGCAGGGCAGCAGAAGATTCCCTGTACACTTTTCCATGATCAATAAAAATAACTGAAGTAAGAATTGTCGGGTCAATATTATATTGTGGCAACAGTTGATGTGCTGTTTCACCCTGTAATGAAGTAAATTGTAGTTTCCCTTTTTGATCCCGTTTTAAAGCAAATTGTACCCAGAAATTACAAAAGTTGCAAACACCATCAAAAAGTACAAGGCGTTGAGTTGAATCCATCCTGTAAAGTTAACCTTCCCTGAGTTTCATAATATGTTGTATTTTTTCAGAACCGAAGCCAGCATTCATATGCGAAAGAACTTTCTGTTCATATTAACCCTATTCACCGTTATGAATCATGTAACGGCCCAGTCCTCCTATACTGTTGCAGATTCATCAGCCATTTTTTCATTTATTAATAAGGCAGAGGATTTTTTCACCAATGGGAATTACGACTCAGCGCTTTTTTATTGCGACCAGGCAGAGAATTTAAGCAAGCAAAAGAATTTTAAAAAAGGCCAGGCTTATGCATTAATTGAAGCAACAGATGTTTATATTGATAAAGATGACCTGGATAAAGCCCAGGCCAATGCAATTGAAGTAAATAAAATAGGATTGCAGCTGAAAGATTCGCTCATCACTGCTATTACATGGATGCAAATGGCACAGGTAAAAATGTACAGCAACTTCTTTGATGATGCCATTCCTTTATTTGAAAAAAGTCTGCAGTATTATTTATCAAAACATCCTACACGGTATTCTGCTTTAGCATATAATGACCTGGGATATACATGGGGAAGAAAAGGTGATTTAAGTAAACAGGCTACATATCTTATTCAGTCAATCAGTATTTATGAAAAGTATTTCCCCGAACAGTATGGCGAAATTGCTGTTGCGTTGAATAATCTTTCTACTGTTTATTATAGTTTAAATCAACGGGAGAAAGCTATTGTGTATGCTAAACAGTCGTTGGTATATCGGGAAAAGACAGGTGATGTTTCAAGACTTTCACTGGGTTGTTGTAACATCAGCCAGTTTTATATTGGTATCAATAATGAAGAAGCCGAAAAGTACCTGCAGCTATGTGTAAAGTATGCACTGCAAAGCAACCAGGAACCAAGAATCATACATTCTTATGTTACTGCGGCTCAATTGTACAGCACCAATAAAAAACCAGTTGAAGCATTGGAGTTTGAATTAAAAGCCATTGCCTTGCTGGAAAAAGATAAAAAAAATCCTGCCATGCTGGCCCGCAGGTATATGGCTGCAGGGACAGTTAGCCGGCAATTGAATAAAGATTCAGCTGTTATTGTTTCGTACTATAATAAATCATATGAGCTGTTAAAGAACCTGCCCGATAAAATGAATCACAGGGATTTCTATTTTCAGTTGTACACCTTTTACGATGAACGGAAAAACTATGCATCAGCCTATGAAAATTACAGGAAGTATATTTTGTATAAAGACAGTGTGATCTCTGAAAAAACACAATCTTCCATTGCAGAAATAGCCACCCGTTATGAAACAGAGAAAAAAGATAATGAATTAAAAAAATTGTACACCGAGCAACGGATAAGGCAGCTTGAAATAGAAAAACAAAAAGCTGTTATTGCAGGTAATTTGCTGGAAGCAAAACAAAAAGAAAATGAAATAAAATTATTATCCCAGCAGCAGGAGTTGCAGGAAATAGATTTTCAAAAAACACAGGAAGAACTGGAGAAACAATTATTGCTGGCAAAGAATAATGAACAGGCTTATCTGCTATCGCAACAGCAACTCAAACTTTTTATCGCTGAAAAAGGGTTGCGTGAAAAAGAATTAAAAGGGCAGAAGCTGTTACGGAATATTGTAATAGCCGGAGTTGTATTCCTTGCATTGTTTGCCGGCATTTTATTTAACAGGTATAAGCTCAAGAAAAAACTGGAGCAGCAACAACAGTTGCTGCATATACGAAACGATATATCAAGCAACCTGCATGATGACATTGGTGCTTCACTCAGCAATATCAATATCCTCAATGAGCTCACCAAGCGAAATGTAAACGATCCTGAAAAAGCAAAAAGCTACCTGGCTAAAGCAGGCGATGATATACAACGCATCAGTGAATCATTGTCTGATATTGTATGGAACATCAATCCGCAATATGATGATCTTGATCATTTATTTATACGCATGAAACGTTATGCGGCTGACATGCTAGATGGAAAAGAGATTGCTGCACAATTGAGCTTTCCTTCAGATATGGAGAAGTTGACCATGCCCATGGATCAACGCCGTGATTTTTATCTCATTTTTAAGGAAGCAGTCAACAATCTTGTAAAATATTCAAAAGCAACCGAAGCAGTGATAGAAGTTCATTCAGGTGGTCAACAGATCCATTTAAAAATTGCTGACAATGGAAAAGGATTTGATATGAACAATACAAGAATGGGTAATGGAGTTCAGAATATGAAACAACGGGCTGATAAATGGAATGGCAATTTGCAAGTGCATTCAGCACCCGAAAAAGGAACCAGCATCTTATTGAGTATGAAAATAAATATATAATTGCTTACCCGAAAGTGTAATTGCTTTTGGCAATGGAGAGAATTAATTTTGTAAAAATGTCAACTACTCTTGTTATATATGAAGACAATGCCCGTTTGCGCCAGTCGCTCGAACTGTTACTGAATGATAACAGCGGATTTAGTGTGATAGGTGCTTTCCCCGACTGTACAAAAGTTGTTGAACAAATGGATTCATTGCAACCTGAACTTGTGGTGATGGATATTGATATGCCCATCATGAATGGTATAGAAGGGGTTAAAAAAATTAAGGCTAAATTTCCGCATATCAAAGTAGTGATGTACACGGTATTTGATGATGATAACCGGATCTTTGATTGCATCTGCAGCGGAGCAAACGGTTATTTATTGAAGAACACATCTCCATTAAAATTGATACAGGGTTTACAGGAGCTGGCCGAAGGTGGTGCGCCTATGAGCCCGTTTGTTGCACAAAAAGTGTTTCAACATTTCCGTCAACAAAATCTGCCGCCCGATAACGAGTTCAATTTAAGTGAGCGGGAAAAAGAAATCCTGGAAATGCTGGTGCAGGGCAACTCGTATAAAATGATTGCCGCTAAAGGCAATATTGCCATTGATACGGTTAAGAAACATTTGCATAATATCTACAACAAACTCCATGTAAGCTGCGGTACCGAAGCTGTTGCAAAGGCTTTGCAACACAAAATCATCCGGTTCAGTAAAAACAATCTGATATTCTTACCCTAATGTGTAATTGACGGGGCTCTAAATTATCTCAATATTTGTTGTGTGAGGTTTCCAGTCAGTCAAAGGCTGTACGCAGGCTGCCTTTTAACCGCTTCTGAATTAAACTTAAAATTTTTGAAACATGAAAATGCTTCTTGTCTTCGCCCTGTTTTTTTTACAACTCGATGCAGTTGCACAAACCATCCCTCAACGTGTTGAGCAAAAAGTAAAAAACCGTGTAAACCAAAAAATTGATGAAGGAATTGATAAAGGGTTAAACAAAACAGAAGATGAAATTAATAAAGCTGCAAAAAAGAAAGATACCAAGAAGAAGAGTACGGACACTACTAAAACATCAACCAATACCAAAACAACAAAGGGAGGCAAGCAAACTGCAAATGCTGATACAACTAACCCCGGCGGTGGAAAAGCATTCTCTGATTTTGTGCCCGGTACAAAATTAATTTTTGCTGAAAACTTTGAGAAAGATGCATTGAATGATTTTCCTGCAGGATGGAATACCACAGGAAGTGGTGCTGTTGTAAATCTTGATGGGAAAGATGGCAAATGGTTAAATATTGCTCACAATACGATAGTACATCCTGTTCTGCAAAAACCATTACCTGAAAATTGCACCATTGAGTTCGATCTTTTTTTACAATCGAATGGCGATGGTCATACACCGATTGTTCAATTTGGATTAACGCCGGTTAAGAATGTATTGCGTGAAGATCTGTTTTACAGGGATAAGTTTTTTATGACGGTGAGCCGTTACAATGAAAGAGATGGCCACAGTGTGGAGTATGGATTGAAAGAAGTGATCGGCAATAAAAATGATTTCCCCATTCTTTCTTATGCCAATAAAGTTTTGCATGTAAGTATGGCCATTAATAAAACAAGGATCAGGGTTTATTTCGATAAGACAAAGATCGTTGACCTGCCAATGGCACTTACAGCAGAGATGCGGAATAACTTTTACTTATGCAATACCTATGTTATTCCAGCTTCAGAATCGGGCATGTTTGTTTCCAATATCCGCATTGCTTCAGGCGATGTGGATGCAAGAAGCTTGCTGGTTAAAGATCTGTTGGAAAAGGGGAAGGCATCCACCAATGAAATTTTGTTTGATGTAAACAAAGACCTCATCAAAAAAGAATCCTTTGCAATCATTAACCAGATAGGCGATGCATTGAAAGCAAACCCCACACTTAAAATAAAAATTGTTGGTCACACAGATGGTGATGGAAATGCTGCAGATAATCTTTCACTTTCCAAACGCAGAGCCGAAGCCGTGAGCAGTTACC
>JANMOR010000225.1:0-11823 GCA_031369435.1 Chitinophagaceae bacterium | reverse complement strand
GTATTAAATGGCAACTTTAACGGGGAGGAATTCTGGGCAGGCAATACGCCTCCGCCTGTTGGTGCGGCTTTAACCAGTAATATTCCCGAAATAGAAAGCTATACAAGATTTTATAAACCCAATGATATCGTTGTTCGCTATGAGGAAAATGGCGAAACGGAAAAATTTTTCACGGAGAAAAATATTTTGGCTGTTGATTCTAATTTTTTGCAGGTTTTTGATTTTAAAATAATTGAAGGTGATGCTGCTACTGCTTTGATGAAACCCGGCTCGCTTGTAATAACCGAAGACATGGCCAAAAAATATTTTGATAATGAAAAAGCAATTGGCAAAACTGTTGTGATGAAGCAAAGCAAAAAACCATTTATCATTACTGCAGTTTTAAAAAATGTTCCGTCACAATCTTCCATTCAATTTGATTTTCTTGCCCCGGTTGCAGATTTTCCTGTTGTAAAACAATTTAGCTGGAGCTGGGTATGGCAGCAAATGATCTCATATGTAAAACTTCACAGCAATGTAAAAACAGATGCTGCCGGCATACGTGAACTGGAAGCTAAGTTTCCTGCAATGGTAAGGGTTCAGGCAGCCAGCGCATTTAACCGCATCGGTAAACCATTTGATGAATTTGTAAAGAAAGGTGGCAGGTGGGATCTGCATTTACTGGCTTTAACTGATTTTCATTTGCGTTCATCACATATTGGTACGCCGTGGCTTAGCCACTTAAGTAATATCAAATACATTTATATATTCGGAAGTATTGCTTTGTTCATCATCATTCTCGCCTGTGTTAATTTCATGAACCTGTCAACTGCAAGATCTGCAAAAAGAGCAAAGGAAGTTGGTGTTCGTAAAGTAGCAGGTTCATCAAGAAACCAATTGGTAAAGCAATTCCTGAGTGAAGCATTTTTATACAGTTTTATTTCCAGTGTTCTTGCGGTAGTAGTAGTGACTATATTATTAAAGCCTTTTTCAAATATCACGGGAGAAAACATTCATGCAGGTACTGCATTCACAATAAATTTATGGTTGGCTTTACTTGCACTAACTGTTTTGATCGGGTTGCTTGCAGGCAGTTATCCCGCTTTTTATCTCACCTCTTTTAACCCTGTAGAGGTGTTAACAGGAAAAACGGTTTCTAAATCAGGCAAGGGCGCTTTCTTTATAAGAAATGGTTTGGTGGTCTTTCAATTCACTATCTCCACCATCCTCATCATAGGTACATTGGTTATTTTTAAGCAACTCAATTTTTTTCGGAATGCAAATATGGGATTGAATAAAGAGAATGTGCTGGTGATAGCTAATTCCAACAGGTTAGGCAGCAGCGAAGAAAGTTTCAGGCAAACGATCGGCCAGTTACAGGGTGTTTCCAATGCAAGCATTAGCAATAGTATTCCAACAGGAAACCTTTTCGGCGATGGTTATATACCTGATGACAATGGAGAACAACAGGTTGCTAAAGATGTGAACCTGGAATCTTTTATTGTGGATGATAATTTTATACCAACACTTAAAATAGACATATTAAAAGGAAGAAACTTTTCCAGGAATTTTTCTGATTCACTTTCTGTGATCCTGAACCAGGAAGCAGCAAAACAAATCGGTTGGAAAGACCCGATCGGTAAGCGTTTACAATACCCCGGTGGTAATAATGAATGGTATACAGTGATTGGCATTGCAAAAGATTTTAATGTGCAATCGCTGCAAACACCCATGGCCCCTTTTGCACTTTTCCATACTTCTTCCAAATCCTATGACATTGGAACCTCATTTATGATAGTGAGGATGAAGGAAGGAGACATCAGAAATACATTAACTAAAATTGAAAGTAAATGGAAAACATTTGTTTCAGCAGAACCATTTGATTATAATTTTTTAGATGCGTCATTTGATGCACTCTATCGTTCTGAACAACGCATGGGAAATATTTTCAGCATCTTCACAGGGCTTTCGCTTTTCATTGCCTGTCTTGGTCTGTTTGGGTTGAGTGCATATATCGCTGAACGACGTATTAAAGAGATCGGTGTTCGCAAAGTACTGGGGGCTTCTGTTCCAAGTGTTGTGGCCTTATTATCAAAGGAGTTTATAAAATTAACATTGATCGCTGCATTAATTGCTTTCCCTATTGCATGGTGGTCGATGAACAAATGGCTGGAAGATTTTGCATACAGGATAGATATCGGCCGGATGGTATTCATCATCGCCGGCCTATGTACTTTACTGGTAGCGTTGCTTACAGTAAGTTTCCAGGCAATTAAAGCAGCGATTGCAAACCCGGTTAAATCATTACGAACAGAATAAAATTTAAAGTAAAAAGCCTGCCTGCCGGCAGGCAGGTTTACGTACAGAATAATATTATACATATGATCAGGAATTATTTAAAACTTGCCATCCGTAATCTTTTCAAAAGAAAAGTATATACGTTCATCAATGTACTTGGTCTTGCAACAGGCATGGCCATTTGTATGCTGATTGTACTGTTCATTAAAAGTGAAACAGGTTATGATCAGCAGCACCTGAAACATGAACGCATTTACCGTATGGTAGTTGATCGGAAATATCCCGGAAGGTCAACCTCCTATTCATTTATTCCGCAATCCTATGCAGCAGCTGTAAAACAGGAGTTCCCCGGCATTTTGGAAACAGTGCGGATCTATAATTTTCTTGGTAATGGCGGTTTTCAATTAAAGTATGAAGACAAAAAATTTGAAGAAAAAAGAGCTTTTTTTGCTGACTCCAATTTTTTTAAAGTATTTACTGCAAATATCCTTGCAGGCGATGCAGCCACTGCATTAAATAAACCACAAACAGTTGTAATCAACGAAACAACAGCCAAAAAATATTTTGGAACGGTTGCTAATGCTATTGGCAAAGCGTTGCAACGGGAAGGAAACGACAATCCACCATTAGAAGTAACGGCAGTTTGTGCCGATTGGCCGGAGAATAGTCATTTTACATTTGATTTTTTAATGACGACTGCAGGTAACCAGAATTTTAAAACGGAGAACTTTGTAAACTTTGCTGCTCATACTTATTTGCTGCTCGATGAACATACTTCAGCAAAAGATATACAGGCAAAGTTTCCGTTGCTGATTGAAAAATATGCAGCAGGGAATATTGAAAAACAATTTGCAGTTCCGTTTAAACAGTTCCAGGCAGCAGGGAATGGATACAACTATTACCTGCAACCGTTGAAAGACATTCATCTTACCTCCCATCTTGAAGGTGAGTTAAAACCAAACGGCAGTTTACAGGCCATTTATATTTTTAGTATAGTCGCCGTTTTTATCATGCTCATTGCCTGTATTAATTTCATTAATCTTTCTACGGCACGTTCAACAGAACGGGCAAAAGAAGTGGGCGTAAGAAAAACCTTTGGGTCAGAAAAAAAATCATTGATCGGGCAATTCCTAACAGAATCAACACTACTCAGCATCATCAGTATGTTATTGGCTATAGGGCTCGCTGTTCTTTTACTGCCCATGTTTAACCAGATAGCAGGGAAAGAGCTGAAATTTCTTGATTTTTTAAAGCCCTCCACTGTTTCAGTATTGTTGCTGCTCACATTGATAACAGGATTAGCAGCAGGCCTCTACCCTGCTTTTGTGCTTTCTTCTTTCCGGCCCATCCAGGTATTAAAAGGAAAATTTAAATCAGGAGCTTATGGTCTTGCGTTACGTAATGGATTGGTTGTTTTTCAATTTGCCATTTCGGTGATCCTGATCGTATCAACCATCATCATCAATTCACAGATGAATTATATGACGGGTGAAAAGCTTGGTTTTAATAAAGAACATACCATTGTCATTGAACGCACCGATCTCCTCGAAGATCAATCAAAAGCTTTCCAGAACGACTTACTAAAAATTCCCGGTGTTGAACATGTAAGCGGTTCCAGTGCTGTGCCCGGTACTAATAATTATTTTGGTATAAGCTGGCGGGAACAAAGCAGTAAAGAACCCATGACAGGAAGGGGTATTATTGCAGATGATCAATACCTGGTAACACTTGGTCTTGAATTAAAAGAAGGCCGTTTCTTTTCAAAAGATTTTGCAACCGATTCACTGGCAGTGGTACTGAATGAAAAAGCAGTTATTGAAATGGGTTTGAAAAATCCTATTGGTGCAAGAGTAACCACACCGGAAGAATTTTTAAATGCCCAGGATGGCACTCCGTATATCTATACTGTTATTGGTGTTGTAAAAGATTTCCATTACCAATCCTTGCACCAGCCGATTACTCCCTTGGTATTTACCAATGCATCAAAGTTTCGTGATGTATCTTTTCTTACATCTGTGCGCATCAAAGGAGAAAATTTTAAACAGGCAGTTGAAGGAGTTGAAAAAACATGGAAGACTTTTATAAAGGAACGTCCGTTTCAATACACTTTCTTAGATCAAACCATTGCAGCGCAATACTATGCTGAATCAAGAACACAAAAACTTTTTACATTCTTTGCTTCGCTTGCCATCTTTATTGCCTGTATTGGATTGCTTGGTTTAGCTGCCTACACTACACAGCAACGTACACATGAAATTGGTATACGAAAAGTACTCGGCGCTTCAACAGGAAATATTGTGGGCATGTTATCAAAAGATTTTTTAAAGCTCATCATTGTTGCTGTGATCATTGCATTTCCAGTGGCATGGTTCCTCATGAATAAATGGTTACAGGATTTTACATACAGGGTCAATATTGCCTGGTGGATGTTTATCATAGCAGGTGTTGCCGCCATTCTTGTAGCCTTGTTCACCATCAGTTTCCAGGCAGTGAAAGCCGCATTGGCAAATCCTGTTAAATCTTTACGAACAGAGTGAGTAAAATTTAATTCCGATCACGGCGTCGGGATTAAATCATTACGAACCGAATAATCATTATTAAACAACAGAATAATTTATCACTATGCTTGATTTGAAGGGAATTTTTAAATGGGTGAATACAGGGATCAACAAAACATTTCTGCTAAAAGATATTCATTTGTCGGTAAAGCCAGGTGAGTTTATTTCCATCATGGGGCCATCGGGTTCCGGCAAATCAACTTTACTGAATGTGATTGGCATGCTGGATGATTTTAATGAAGGCGAATATTATTTTTTGGGCGAACCTGTACATAAGCTGAAAGAAAAACAAAAAGCAGAAATGTATAAACATTATCTCGGCTTTGTGTTCCAGGCTTACCATTTAATTGATGAACTCACTGTTTATGAAAATATTGAAACACCACTTCTCTACCAGGATATTAAATCAGCTCAACGTTCATCGATGATTGCAGATATGCTGGATCGTTTTCAGATCGTAGGGAAAAAAGATTTGTTTCCATCGCAGCTTTCAGGAGGACAGCAACAATTAGTTGGTATCATCAGGGCACTCATCACCAACCCGAAGTTGATTCTTGCTGATGAACCCACCGGTAATCTCAATTCAAAACAAGGGGAAGAGATCATGGAACTGTTTAAACAACTGAACCAGGAAGGTGTAACGATTATACAGGTAACCCATTCAGAAAAAAATGCAGCGTATGGTTCAAGGATCATCAACCTGCTCGATGGCAGAATTGAAAACACAACAACCAACTGATCAATCGGCTTCATCAAATATTATTCAAAAATAAAACTGAACTCATTCTTTAAATAACAAGTTATGCAACGGAAGATTTTTATTTATATACTGATGCTGTTTCCTGCAATAACAAATGCACAAAACAGCAAAATGACACTTAAAGAATGCATTGCCTATGCATTGGAACATAATGTGCAGGTAAAACAAAGTGAGCTGCAGCAACAAACAGCGGAAGTAAACTGGAAACAGGCTAAAGCAAACCAACTCCCTAACCTCAACGGAAATGCATCGCAGGGCATGAGCTTTGGGCGGAGTATAGATGTTGTATCCAATGATTATGTCAATCAACAGATCAACTCTGCTAATTATGGATTGAGCAGTAGCACCATTCTCTTCAATGGTTTGCAATTACAAAACACGATCAAACAGGCAGCTTACTTGTTAAGTGCAAATCGTATGGAGTATGAGCAGGATAAGAATACACTTACACTCAATGTGATCCTTGCCTACTTACTGGTGTTAAACAATGAAGATATCCTTGTATTAAATACACAACAGGCAACTGTAACCCGTGAGCAGGTGCGGCTATTAGACATCCGTATGAAAGAAGGTGCTATCGCTACAGCAACGCTGTACGATCTGAAAGGCCAGCTCGCTGCCGATGAAATGCTGATCTTAAATGCGGGCAATGCATTGGAAACTTCTAAAATAAACCTGGCACAACTGCTCAACCTGCCCGACTACCGGTCATTACAATTAGAACGTACAGGTATAGATACTGAAATAAAAAAGTACATGACTGCTGTTGCAGAAATTATTGAAACGGCCAATACACAATTCCCGTTGATGAAAAGTTCAGAATACCGCACAAAAGCTGCTATGCAGTTTGTGAAGGTTGCAAAGAGTGGGTTTTATCCGCAGCTAAGTTTTAATGCCAGTGCAGGTACTACTTATTCCAGTGTGGCAAGTAATTTTATTCCCGGCAGCAGCAGCTTTGCACAAACAGAAGATTATGTAATTGTTAATGGAAATAAAAGTAACCTGTTTGTTAAAGATCAGCAGTTCATCAAACAAAGTATTGGATATGGCAAACAAATCAACAATAACCTCAATCAGTATATTGGTTTAAACATGCGCATTCCCATTTTTAATTCATTCAGCACAAAGAACAGGGTTACGCTTGCAAAAATTGCATCTAAAAATGCAGACTATGAAATGCTGAACAACCGCTTGCTTTTAAAACAAGCCATTGAACAGGCATACCTGAACATGGAAACATCGTATAACCGTCATTCGATTTTAGAACAACAAATTGCAGCTTACCAGGAATCGTTCAGGGCAGCTGAAATTCGTTTTAACGCAGGTGCCGGAACAGTTGTAGAATATATAATTGCAAAAAATAATTACGACAGGGCACGCATCAACTATACACAGGCAACCTATGATTATCTCTTCCGTACAAGGATACTTGATTTTTACAAGGGTTCTTTATGACCGAAAAACTATTCCGGTCATATGCTTTTGACTTGCTCCACAGTTTACTAAGTAGGCGGATGCAGACTATTTAGAATCATGTTACTGATAGAGTATAACATGATTTCAATCATAAATATTCATGCTGCCGGGTATTACATTCGTTTAAAATAACTGTTCTTCATTAAAAACAAATGTTTATGAAATATTTAATCATTACAACTGTTGCATCCCTTTTTCTTTTTTCTTCCTGTAACTCTGCTACTGATGCTGTTGTCAGCAACTCGCCTCAGGAAGTACCTGCTGCAGGACAATCGGCTGTTCAGGATGATGAATCGGGAAAAGATATTGTAAAAATTGCTTTAGGCAGTAAAGATCACAGCACATTGGTGGCTGCTTTACAAGCTGCTTCGTATGTTGATGTACTCAGTAATGCCGGCCCCTTTACTGTTTTTGCTCCAACCAATGCTGCTTTTGACAAATTACCAAAAGGCACGCTCGAAGATTTGCTGAAACCGGAAAACAAAGAAAAACTCCGTGCAATTCTTGAATACCATGTATATGTAGGTGTATTAAAAGATGCTTTGCTGGGCGATGGCATGACCTATGGTATGGCCAGTGGCGAAAATGTAACGATCGGAAATAAGGATGGGAAGATTACAGTTAATGGCGCAAATGTAATTGCTTCCATTCCTGCAACAAACGGCATCATACATGTCATTGATGCGGTGCTGTTAGCCCCGGAAAAATAATATTAACTGATTACTTCAATTACAAAAGGCATCGTTACCGATGCCTTTTGTATGGCTGGTATACCATCAGTAAACAGATTCCTGGTTGGGTAACTGAGCAATATTGATTTGCATTACCGTAGCAATTGATAATGCCCTTTGCTTTGCCTGCTCAGCCTTTTCACCCTCAAACAGTTCATCAACGGTTTCATTAAACAATTCTATCCATCTGCTGAAATGCTCTTTTTTCATCGATGATCTTTGATGAAGATCCATATGATGCTTCATTGGGTTTCCTGTATAACCACCAACATGAAAAATGATGTTTTCCCAGAAATTATACATCACAGGCAAATGTTTTTCCCAATCAACTGCTACTACCTGTCTAAAGAAATAACCGATCGTTTTATCTGGTTTCACTCTTTCATAAAAGTTATTGACCATCCGTATGATATCTTCCCTGTTTTCAATATCTTTTTTCATAGTAAGTTATTTAACAATCAACATGCTGAAATCAGTCAATGCCTTTAATGAATGTTGTTGTTTAGCTTTAAAAGAAAACAAGTCGCCCTTTTTTAAAAGCGAATGCGCTCCTTCTAAATTAAACTCTGCTTCGCCTTTCTGTACAATACAGAAAGCATCTGTATTGGAAGCATGTGGTTTCAACTCATCCCCTTCGGGAAGGTTGAGCAGCATTACATGAAAACGATCATCCTTGTAAAGTGCAGTTTTTCCAATCTTTTCAAAATGTAACTGATCCTTGATATTACCTGTTAGCATAAAATATTTTTTATAAATCTTTACGTTGAAATTTCTTTAATGAACCCCATACGGGTAAGACTGACCATAACAATAATACAATTGCTGAGATCACAACACCTGCACCGCTGCCAAAAAAGTCTTTGAATACTGCACCGGTATAACCCATCAATGCTGATATGTCCAGTTTTAATAAGATCAATATTCTTGACAGATCAACCGGGTTCAGCATGCTTAATGCAATCATGGGTGTTTCCATTGGGTATTCACTGAACTGGAACAGTAGTAATAATACAATGGCATCATAGATCAATGTAAAAAAGAACCACAGCAGAATAGAAAAGCCAATGCCTTTTGCCTTATCCCTGGTGTAAACAGAAGCAAGCAAAGCAATGCCGGTAAAGATGATGGTTTGAAATAATCCTGAAAGAATTAAAACCCATCCGGTTGCTGTTCCATCATACAACAGAACAGGAATACCTACTCCCATCATGAAAGCCAATGACAGGGACAGTGAAAGACCGGCATAAATACTTAACCAGAGTGTTTTCCTTTTTAATGGCTGTGCCACCAACAACTCAATAAACTCAGAAGAATTGTAAACATAAATGGTTGAAAAAATAATACTCACTAATGGAATAAAAATCAGCACAAGGTTCATTAAACTCATAATTCCTTTTGTAGCATTTTCATCCATGCTGAAAATACCCAGCGACATGGCCAGCAGAAAAAAAGTATACACCAGGATGATCTTGTTTTTAATCAAATCCAACACTACATATTTTATAATTGTTCGCATAATGATCATTTCATGTGTTTAATATTTTTGTTTCTTTTGTTTCCTCATTTCATGATATGAGCAATTGCTTTTGCCAGTTTTATTTCGCCGGTATCTTCCTGTAGCTGTACAAGTGATTTATGAAACATCAGTTTGCTTTCCTGCATATAAATAATTTCACTCACTATATCATCCAGCTCACTTAATACATGCGATGTAATCAGGATCAGTTTTCCTTTTTCTTTTTCCTGCACAATTTTTTGCTTCAGTATTTCTGAAGCAACGGGATCAAGACCTGCAGTTGGTTCATCAAGGATCAGTACATCGGGGTTAAATAAAAAGGCCAGTGAGGCACTTACTTTCTGCCGGGTACCTCCGCTGAGTGTCCGCATCTTTTTATTCATCAGTTCAGTTAAACCAAATGCAGTAACCAATTCTTCATCAATTAAAGTTGAAGTGGATTTGCGGATATCCTTCATCATAGTAAACACCTGTTCAATACTCATATTTTCAGGATACCTTCCTATTTGCGGCATATATCCAATACGCATCCGGTAATTCCAGTTATGTAAAATATTATGCTGATCGAAAGTGATAAAGCCGCTGTCGGGCACCACCATCCCCAGTATTGATTTGATGAGTGTTGTTTTTCCACTGCCATTGGGGCCAATCAGTGCAATAGTTTGCCCCTTTGCACAATTCACACTTACATTATCCAATGCTTTTAACCTGCCGAATGTTTTTGTTACGTTAGTGGCAATGATCATTCTTCAGAATTTAAAAGGTTTCATTAATGGCTGATCATCTTTCAAATCAACAGGTGTAAGAACCGGCAGCATTTTTTCTGCTTTATCCAGCAGGCCGACAATAAAACTACGAAACAGCATCATACTGGATGAATTGCGTTCGCTGATCATGGAAAACATACTTACAGGATGATAAGGCACATCGCCAATTCCATTCCTGTTGAGATCGTAGCCTTCATATTTATCCCAGTAATTTTTTTCAAATTTATTCAGCACCAGGTCGCCATTGGTTGCCATATCAAATGAGTTGGCTGTGAAGTTGTTTTGTATGATTGTATTATCCATACAACTTGCCTGTATCTTCATGGCCCATCCATTTCCTTCAAATTTATTTTTCATCAGTATTATTCTGTTACTGCCTTCCATCATCACAGCAACTGTATTTCTTATAAAATAATTTCCTTCCACATGACTGTCTGTAATGTCTTTCATCAGGATACCATAAGCAGCCGAACCCCAGTTATCAGAAAAAGTATTATCAACCATTTTAATTTTTTTTGAATACATCACTGCTACTCCGGCCCCATTATCACGAAATATATTTGACAAATAGCTGTTGCTGTTAGAGAACATAAAATGCAGGCCATAGCGAACATTCTGAAAACTGGTATTCTTTTTTATAACAGAGTTGGTAACGAATTCAAAATAAATTCCATCACGATGACCGGTAACAGAATTGCCGATGATCTGTAAACTGTCGCTTTTCCAGCAATGAATGCCATTGCCGGAGGATATTTCATCTTTGGCATCAGAGTTTAACACATTTGCTGAAATGTTACATGCGGTTGTATGTTGTGAATAAATGCCAAAATAACTGAAATCAACTTTATTATTCCGGATGATTACATAACGGCAATCTGCAATTCTGATCGCTGCTATATCGTTGTAACTGCTGCGGCCGGAGTTTTTAAAATGCAACCCTTCAACAACCACAGCATCATGTTGAATGGTCATCATCTCCACTTTCTTTTCTCCATCGAGTACCGGAAAATCAACTCCCTTTAAAAAAAGTTTTTTTGTAATGATGATCTGACCCTCTTTGTATAAACCGGGATAAATAAGAATGGTATCCCCATCAGCAGCTTTATGTATTGCTTCTTTAATAGAATGCAATGGTTGCATCGGGCCAACCTTCCATGTTTTTGCATCAAGACTGGAGGCAAACAATAAAAATAGTATGATGAATAAATATTTCATTACTGAATGACTTCATTCCATTTAAGAATAACTCCCTTTAACTCCTGATTGAATTTTATCATGCTGTCTTCAACAGCAAAGGCTGCAACATTACCACCCATAGGGCTTCGCAACGCATCGCTCCGCAGTAAAAAACTTTCTTCGGCTTTTACGAGTTTTTCTTTTTGAGAATAATCAACCAGGTAAATGGAAGCCACCTGTTCTTTAGTAAGTGTATTGGATTTCAAAAACGAAACAATACAATGTGTATCATCAAACTTGTAGATCTTATGTTTGTCAGTAATCAATTCAGCACCAAAACGTTGATCACTGATCACCATCTTACAAAAATGACAGGCATCTTTTCCATATACAATAGGCTGCGGTGCAGATGAACAACTTTGTAATAAAAATATGAGTGAGAACGAAATGGCTGAATGGATAGGCACGAACAATGCTTTTATTTTCTTCCATTCTAAAAAAGCAACTACAACAAGGATTAATCCAACTACAATAAAAATATATCCTCCCACATCAGGAAAAG
>JANMOR010000064.1:0-4815 GCA_031369435.1 Chitinophagaceae bacterium | reverse complement strand
ATCATTGGCTTCACTTCAAAACCGTCCATGGCTGCCTGTAAAGCACAGATAGGATCAATTTCGGTAATGATAACGCGGCAACCTGCACCTTTTAATGAAGCGGCAGAACCTTTACCAACATCACCATAACTACCAACAACAGCTACTTTACCAGCCATCATCACATCTGTAGCACGGCGGATAGCATCTACCAAACTTTCTTTACAACCATACTTGTTATCAAATTTAGATTTGGTAACAGAATCGTTGATGTTGATTGCAGGAATAGGCAAAGTACCTTTTTCCATACGCTCGTATAAACGGTGAACACCGGTTGTAGTTTCTTCGCTTAAACCTTTTACATGCTGAATTAATTCAGGGTAGGTATCAAAAACCATGTTGGTTAAATCACCACCATCATCCAATATCATATTTAAAGGACGCTCAGCAGAACCAAAGAACAATGTTTGCTCAATACACCAATCAGACTCTTCAGTTGTTTGACCTTTCCATGCAAATACACCAATACCTGCGGCAGCAATAGCAGCAGCAGCATGATCCTGCGTAGAGAAGATATTACAAGAGCTCCATTTTACTTCAGCACCTAAAGCTGTTAATGTTTCTATTAACACAGCTGTTTGAATGGTCATGTGCAGACAACCCGCAACACGTGCATTCTTTAATGGTTGTGAAGGACCGTATTCTGCACGAATGGACATTAAGCCCGGCATCTCTGCTTCAGCCAAACGGATTTCCTTACGGCCCCATTCAGCAAGGCTGATATCCTTTACCTTATACTTCAGATCAAAATCAATGTTGTTTTTTGTGAGCGTTGACATATGTAATGTTTTAGAAGTCAAAGGTAGTTTTTCAGGATAAAATAATACGAATGTGAATAAATTCAGTAAATCATTCTAATTTGGGTAAATCAAAAGGGCAAAATACTGTTTACCCATGGCAAAAGCGACTCAAACAGAACAAATCACTAATGGTCAGGTTGTACTGGATAAAACCGATCTCAGTATTCTGCGGTTATTGCAGCAAAATGCACGCATGACGGTGAAGGAAATTGCAGATCGAGTACACCTGAGCACCACACCTGTTCATGACCGTATAAAATGGCTGGAACAAAGTGGGGTCATTAAACAATATGCTGCGTTGATCGATCATGCAAAAGTAAAAAGGGGTTTGATGGTGATCTGTTATGTATCGCTGAAAGAACACAGCAAAAATGCCGGAACAAAATTCATTAAACATATCAATGAACTGAGCGAAGTGATTGAATGTTATAATATTTCAGGTGAGTTTGATTTTATGCTGAAAGTGGTGGCGGAAAATATGGATGATTATTATAACTTTCATGTAAACAAACTCAGCCAGAGTGAGAACATCGGTAATGTGCAGAGTGTATTTGTGATGGGTGTGTTGAAACAGACACAGGTTATAGTATAACAGGAAATAGTATGGCTTAACATTTGTTTGCAGTTTTAAGGAAGATATTTTTTATTATTAAAACGACATATATGATTACATACGATACCGTTACTGAAGCTATTGCCGGCTTGCGGGAAAGAGGGTTTAAACTTGATTTTAATTTGCAGACAGACTCTTTGCAATGTTTCAATCCTGATATAAATCTGGTGCCACAGGATTTTGAGATTCGTGAGATTTATCGTTTTGAAGGAGATACAAATCCCGATGACCAGGCAATTGTATATGCAATTGAATCAAAAGACGGGCATAAGGGTGTGTTTGTAAATGGTTATGGAACTTCAGCCGATGCAGTGGGGGCAGAGATGATGAAGAAACTGGTGGATCATCATAATAATTAATACCGACAAGACATATTAAGCAGCCCAATCAATTTAGTCGATATTCAATGTTTGTCGGCATTATACCGGAAAGATCTGGAGTGATTTGTAAATCCATTTGGTATAATTTATAGTTTGATACCCATTACATAATCATTCATATAAAACCCATTGCCGATTTCGAAATCGGCTTCCATTTCAAATTGAAATCCCATCTTTTGGTAAAAGCTAATGGCGTTTTCGTTGTGCCTGTTTACCTGCAACATCAAATGATGTCCATTCAGCTTTTTTACTTCATCCATCACATACCATAACAACCCTTTGCCTGCACCTGTTTTTTGAATGGTTGTAATAACATAGAGTTTGTGCAGTTTATATTCATCAGCTAAATCAGTTTTTCCATAAGATGCAAAACCAACAGGTTGCTGATTATAGTAAGCAATAATAAATTGATGACCCGATTGCATTTGTTCTATCAGCGCTTCAAGGCTGTACATTTTGTTGAGCATATAACCAATTTGCTCCTCTGATAATACTGCAGCATAGGTTTGTGGCCATACCTGCATAGTGAGTTCCTGGATAAGTGATATGCTTTCTTCCCCAACTTTATGGATGATCAGTTCATTCAACATGGAACATTTCTTTTGAGGTTTTTACATGTTCACGAATGGCTTTTCGTGACAGCCAGATGGCAACGATAAAGGATGCCACTGCGCCGGCAAATAACAAACCATCACTGATGTATTGATTCATTACATTACTGCTTTGCAGAAACAAAAAGAAATCGAACGTGCCATGAAAGAATGTTGCAAGCAATAAACCAACCATATTATAATACACTCTTTTCTCAGGTTTAAATTTTGCTTTACCTACAAAATACCCCATCAATATGGCAAATGTTCCATGAGCAGGAACAGAAAGAAACATTCTTAATATGGCAGTACTTATTCCGTGTTGCATCACATAACCAATATTTTCAACAGTTGCGAAACCCATGCCCACCATAACGCTATATACTATTCCATCATAAGGCTCATCAAAGCTCTTTTTGCGAAAAGCGTAGAAACGTAAGGCAAGGTATTTGCTCCATTCTTCACTGAGTGCAACAATGATGTATGCAAAAAATGCTGTATACACAATTTCGTTTGTAAAAAATTGTTCAAAAGGCTTGGCAGTAAATAATTGAATAATGATAGCAGGAATTACACTTAAACAACCTAAGAAAAAACAAAGAAGCAGGTTTAAACCTGGTTCACGGTTAAACCGGTCTTTTAAAAAAATATATAAACTGATGGCAATGCCGGGGGCTATGGAAAGGGCGAGTAGAAGCATATTGGTTGATTGGTTTAAAGATAATGGTAAGATGTGATTTTATGCACAGACTTTGTTAATTTTCAGGCGGAATAATTTCATATGCGCTATATAATTGGTTTTATTTGTTTGTTTTTTGTAACTACTTTATCTGCACAAATCTTTGGTGGTAATCCGCCTTCATTAAAATTCTATCAGCTCAATACCGATACAGTGCGGATCATTTTCCCCAAAGCATTGGAAAAGCAGGCGAGAGAAGTTGCATGGTTGTCGCATCAGATGGCAAAAAAATCACCCGGTTCATTGGGTACAAAGTTGAGGAAGTTTGATATTGTTCTGCAAAATCAAACAACATCTTCCAATGCTTATGTTGGTCCGGCACCATGGCGAAGTGAATTTTTTATGATGCCTGATTTGTCAACTATTTCAGGTGGTTCATTGCAATGGCATCAATCTTTAATTACACATGAGTACCGGCATGTACAACAATTTTCCAATTTCAACAGAACTGTTCAACGTGTTGCAGGAATTTTTTTAGGACAAGAAGGCCAGGCAGTAGCAATGGGTGCTGCTGTACCCGATTGGTTTTGGGAAGGTGATGCTGTGTGGAATGAAACAATTATTACCAGGCAGGGCAGGGGAAGACTTCCTGAATTTTTTAATTCGTATCGTTCATTGTGGCTTGATCAGAAAAATTATTCCTATCAAAAATTAAGAAATGGATCTTACCGGCATTTTGTTCCTAATCATTATGATCTTGGTTATTTGCTCGTTAGTTATGGAAGGGAAAAGTATGGAGATGATTTTTGGAAAAAAGTTACTACCAGTGCTTTAAGATATAACGGAGTAGTTTATCCATTTCAGTATGCAGTAAAAAAATATGCAGGAGTTAAGTATAAAATTTTTGTGAACGATGCTTTCAGTTGGTATAAAGGGAAGATGGCAATTGATCAATTATCAACTCATCAATCCACTAAACCCATTACCAAACCTGTAAAGAATAATGTTACGAATTATCAATACCCTTTTGTACAGGAAGATGGTTCAATACTGGCATTGAAATCAAGCTACAAAGATATACCGGCATGGACACAGATCAACACAGATGGTACTGAGAAGAAACTCAGGACAAAGGATATAGCTGATGATGGTTATTATTCTTATAGAAACGGGTTGGTAGTTTATACAGCCTATGAGCCGGATGCACGCTGGGGATGGAAAGATTATTCTGTTTTAAAAATCTGGAATACAGCTGACAATGAGATAAAAAAGATCAGCAGTAAATCAAGATTGTTTATGCCTGATATTTCAGCTGATGGGGAAAAAGTTATTTCATTATATACAGGCACTGATCAGCAAACTTCTTTGCAAGTCATCAATACTGATGATGAAACGATTGTACAGCTTCCAAATCCCAATCAATACCTGCATACTTATCCCAAGTTTACTGTTGATGCTTCAGCGGTAATCAGTGCTGTTCGGAATAAAAAAGGCGAAATGGCTTTGTTACAAACAAATCTTGCAACAAATGAAGAAAAACTACTTATTCCATTTGGCAAAACATCACTCAGTTTTGTGCAGGTTACAGGTGATGCTGTTTTATTTTCATCTTCACAAAAAGAGGGTGATGTTTTGTTTCTGTTTGATATTAAAACAAAAGAGTTGTTTAAAATTGCCAGGTTGCCCAATGGGAATTACCAGGCAACGTTCGATC
>JANMOR010000777.1:0-5752 GCA_031369435.1 Chitinophagaceae bacterium | reverse complement strand
CCTCCTGAACAAATCGTTAGCGTTGTACCAAAACTAAACGTTGGTGTAATATTCGGATTAACTGTTACAGTGAAAGTAGTTGTAGTTGCACACTGTCCGGCAGTTGGTGTAAATGTATAAACTCCGCTTGCTGTATTACTCACAACCGATGGATTCCATGTTCCTGTTATACCATTGGTTGAAGTTGTCGGTAATGTTGGAACAGTTCCACCTGAACAGATCGTTAGAGTTGTACCAAAACTGAACGTTGGTGTAATGTTGGGATTTACTGTTACAGTGAATGTTGTTGTGGTAGCACATTGACCCGCAGTTGGTGTAAATGTATAAACTCCACCTACAGTATTACTCACAACTGATGGATTCCATGTTCCGTTAATTCCATTCGTTGATGTGTTTGGCAATACTGGAACAGTACCTCCTGTACAAATCGTTAGTGTTGTACCAAAACTAAATGTTGGTGTGATATTCGGGTTAACTGTAACGGTGAAAGTTGTGGTTGTTGCACACTGGCCTGCAGTTGGTGTAAAGGTATAAACTCCACTTGCTGTATTGCTTACAACTGATGGGTTCCATGTTCCTGTTATACCATTGGTTGAAGTTGTTGGTAATGTTGGAACAGTTCCTCCTGAACAAATCGTTAGCGTTGTACCAAAACTAAACGTTGGTGTAATATTCGGATTAACTGTTACAGTGAAAGTAGTTGTAGTTGCACACTGTCCGGCAGTTGGTGTAAATGTATATACGCCATTTGCCGTATTATTTACAACAGCCGGGTTCCATGTTCCTGTGATGCCATTGGTTGAAGTTGTCGGTAATGTTGGAACAGTTCCACCTGAACAGATAGTTAACGTTGTTCCAAAACTAAACGTTGGTGTTATGTTTGGATTAACTGTTACTGTAAATGTTGTGGTTGTTGCACACTGTCCGGCAGTTGGTGTAAATGTATAAACTCCGCTTGCTGTATTACTTACAACAGCCGGGTTCCATGTACCTGTAATACCATTGGTTGATGTTGTAGGTAATATTGGAACGGTTCCTCCTGAACAAATTGTCAATGTAGTTCCAAAGCTGAATGTTGGTGTAATATTCGGTGTAACTGTTACAGTAAATGTTGTGGTGGATGCACACTGGCCGGCAGTTGGCGTGAATGTATATACGCCGTTTGCTGTATTACTTACTACTGAAGGATTCCATGTTCCTGTTATAGCATTGGTTGATGTTGTTGGCAATACTGGAACAGTACCTCCTGAACAGATCGTCAATGTTGTTCCAAAACTAAACGTTGGTGTAATATTCGGATTTACAGTAACTGTAAATGTTGTGGTGGTTGCACACTGGCCTGCATTAGGGGTAAATGTATAAACTCCATTTGCTGTATTGCTCACAACCGACGGATTCCATGTTCCGGTAATTCCATTGGTTGATGTTGTTGGCAATACTGGAACAGTTCCTCCTGAACAGATCGTTAGTGTTGTACCAAAACTAAACGTAGGTGTAACATTCGGAATAACCGTAACGGTAATTGTAACGGGTAATCCGCATTGCCCGGCATTTGGAGTAAATGTATAAGTGCCTGTTGTTTGATTATTAATAACTGCTGGGTTCCAGGTACCACTTATTCCATTATTGGAGGTTGGTGGTAATAATGGTGCTGTTGATCCGGCACAGAAAGGAGGAATGTTTGTGAACGTTGGAATAAACAAAGGGTTGGATAAAATAACTCCGGTAAAAAGATTTGTTGTACATCCATTGATCAATAAAGTAAAATTGGAATAGATCCCTGCATTTAATCCACTGATAACAATCTGGCCCGATCCGTTTGCTACAAAAGTTAAAGGACCTACCGGAGCGCCATCATCAGTATAATTGATAACATAAGTTGCTCCCGGTACCAATCCACTGATGGTAACAGAACCCTGAGTTCCGTTACAGGAAGTAGGATTATTACTTGCTAAAGTTGGTGCCTGAATGGAAAAATTTGCTTTGTAGTTAGCGCCACCGTTATTTAAAAAAACAATATCGTTACAAAGCGATGTAGAAGTAAAAGAACCTGCAACATCATAATAAACTTCCAATATATAATTACCAGCCGGGTAGTTTGTAAGATTAACTGGTGCATACGGAACAGTTGTACCGTCAGGAATTACCCTTTGCCATTTCTGATCTCCGGCAATACAGGGACCTCCTGTAGGAAACTGACCATTTGGTACATCACAATCATTTAAAAAGGGAAGATCAATACTATTAAATGCACCTGGTGTGCCGCTTTGCAGATAAACACGGTAATACATACGAACACTGCAAACATTGGCAACGCCAACTGTTTTAAATGTTTTTACCTCAGCTCCTCTTAAAATAAGCGTGGCGGAGTTTTGTGTGTGTGCGCCCAGGTTTGCATTTTCAAATACATTTCCTGCGGGGCCAATTAAGTTTGGCCCGGTTCCGGAAGTATTAAAAAAATTGCTTTGGTTACAATCCGTAAGCCAAACTGCGGAGGCAAATGTTCCAAATGTTTGAGCTTTAGTAAAATTACAGATGAGTAGTAACAGGAAAACTCCTGCCAGGGAAATTGGATTTTTGGGCTTCATTGTTAAGCTGTTAGTTCAGAGGAATTGACTATTAACGCATAAACATACTGCATCTGAAACAATTTATAAAGCAATACAGTATTTTCCCTTAAAGATTGTGTGGTTCTACTTAGCGCATGATACAGAGAAACATCGAACTATTCTTTACTGTTAGATATCAGTATAAATCTGCATTATAAACAAATAAGTGCAGTTTTATTTTATAAACGCTTCGTGTAAATACTTTTAATTGAAAATGCAGATAGATAAATTATTGTGTAATAGTTTAACTGTAATATGGACTGATCATCCAAAAAACAATCACTCCTGTAACAGCAACATACAACCATAAGGGCCATGTAATACGGGCCAGTTTTTTATGCCTGTGATAATCAGCAGTTAAACCACGGTAAGCAGTGAATAAAATAAACGGAAGAATTAAGCCAGCTAACACAACATGTGTAATAAGAATAAAGTAGTAAACAATTTTTGGTAACCCGCTACCGCCATAACTTGTTTCACCGGTAAACAAATGATGACAGATATAAGAAATCAAAAACATAACCGAAAAACCGATTGCCCACAACATCAGTTTTTTGTGTGTGCGGTAACGCTTGTCTTTTACTGCAAACAAACCGCCCAGTAACATTAATGCAACAAACGTATTGATCAATGCATTTAACCGGGCAAATATATGTTTATCAAATCCAAGGTTCACATCCACTGTTACACGGCTGAGAATAACGACAGCTGCAAATACAATTGCACTCACAAGAAAGATCAAAATAAAAGCAAGACGGTCGTTTTTTTTAAGTGCCGGTTTTAACAGTATTCCCCTGTGCGATCTTGATTTTCTTTCCATAAGTAGTCAGTTATCTATTTTCTAAACAGGTTACGTTTTTTCTTTTTATCCTTTTCTAAAAACAACAGACCGATATCACGGGCCATTTTTGCCATTGCAACCGTATCTGTTCCATCATACCATCCACGGATCACCCGGTCTTTATCCAGTAAATAAAATTTACCTGTATGCAGGAAAGCGGTATCTACTTCACCGCCATCAATAGTAGCTGCTTTAAATTCATTATAGGCCAGATCATAAATGGCTTTTTTATCCCCCGTTAAAAACCACCAGTTATTATGCCTCACTTTATATTTATCTGCATACCTTTTTAACACCTGCACACTGTCCCTTGCAGGATCAACTGTAAATGAAATAAAATGAACCAATGAATCTGTTTTCAAAAATGCATCCTGCATCTTTTTCATATTACGTGTAAGCGTTGGACATGGGTTGGGGCAACGTGTAAAAAAATAATCCACCACCAGTATCTTTCCTTTTAATGAATCAGCATTTACTGTTTTGCCCAGCTGATTTGTGAATGTAAAATTGCTTACTGAATGCCAGATGGTGTCTTTTACCAACTTTCCTCTTTCGCTTTTTTCAGTTACTGAATCATAAAAATAACGACGGGGCATATGTACCACATCTTCACTTGCATATTTAACAATGAGGTAAGAAATAACGGGAATACCAACTGCTACAAATAATGCCAACAATGCTTTTTTGCTCATACACGGTTCTGTCGCTGCTTAAAAATATTCGTCCCGATCATCCTTGCTAAAAGGAAAACCGGGACGGCTTACTTATAAATTAAAATTCAATTTACTTTAATCCTCCCTCATGGGCAGGTGCTGATTGCTCATGTTTTACCGGTGTTTTGGGATTGTATTCATTACGGAGATTTTTCCATGAAACACCATCATATAAAAAAGCAATAATGAACCATACGAATAACATCAACGGAACAACAATGGTCATGATGAGATTACGGATCTCATCACCCAGGTGCATAAAAATAGAAACGATATAAAATGCCTTGGCGAGTGAAAGAATAATCACCATTCCTTTAAATGTAAGATCAAGCCCGTGACTGAAATTGGTCCAATACAGCAGGTACCCGATTCCCAGTTCAATCATTGTAATGATTGACAGGATGATCGTTGTTTTCCATATCCGCTTTTTCGAATCATCGCCCGGTGCCTCGTGTGGCATAGTTACTTCGCCGCCAAATGTTTGATGCTCCATAATTACTGGTATTTCAAAAAATGAATGAATTAAAAATTATACAAGATAAAAGAACAGGAATACAAAAACCCAAACCAGGTCTACAAAGTGCCAGTACAATCCTATTTTTTCAATCATAAGGTAATGACCCCTTCTTTCAAAAACACCTCTCCACGCCATTAGCGTTACAATAATATTGATCACCACTCCTGAAAATACGTGGAAGCCGTGAAACCCTGTGATGGTAAAAAAGAAATTGGAAAAATTACTGGATGCTACTGTACCATCTGCATTTGCAAAAGGATTACGTCCCCACCATGCACCCTGATCGTGCAGGTGATGCCATTCCCATGCCTGGCAACTTAAAAATGCCAGTCCGCCAAGAATCGTCCAGATCATCCATTTCACGACTCCTTTTTTATTTCCATGATGACCTTCATGAACAGCTAAAACCATTGTTACAGAACTTACAATCAAAATAAATGTCATTAAACTCACAAACACCAATGGTAAGTTAGTATGGCCAGCTAATGGAAATGAGTTGAACACTTTGTTTGGATCAGGCCATGAATTACTGCTCATCCGCACCGTTCCGTAAGAGATCAGGAAGGCGCCGAATGTAAAAGCATCGCTCATTAAAAAATACCACATCATCAATTTCCCATACTCCACGTTGAAGGGACTTTTACCGCCACTCCACCATTTTGTGTTAACTGCTGCTGCTTGTGCCATTTATCAATTTTTAATTGTTCTCAATTTTTTAATCAGGATACCAGCAAGAAAAATACAAACAGGTAAATCCATAAAACATCTACAAAGTGCCAGTACAATCCTGCTGTTTCAACAGGTGCTGTACTGTAAAATTTTGTTTTAGCATTGTATGCTCTGAAAAACAAAACCGTTAATGCAATGATACCACCAATTACATGTAACGCATGCACACCGGTAATAATATAAAAGAACGATCCTGCAACACTTTCCTTAAATGTGATCTGTTGCTGCCACAGTTGAGAAAAACCGAGAACCTGTGACAGAACAAATGCAAGTCCGATGATTGCAGTTGTTGTAATCAGTGCCCTGTATTTCGCCATCTCTCTTGCAGCCATTGCTTTCTGTG
>JANMOR010000773.1:0-7218 GCA_031369435.1 Chitinophagaceae bacterium | reverse complement strand
TCGCCGTTAGGTGTAAATGCATTGGGAAAAACAATAACACAATCAACACCTTTAAGTGTAATATCATCTGTTGCAGAACCACAGGCGTTTGTTACAGTAACTGAATAAGACCCGGGTTGTCTTACAATATAACGACTGTTGGTAGAATTGTCCTGCCACATATAGGAGGCATATTTTCCCGGGTATAGTACCAAGGTATCGCCATTACATAATTCTTTATTAGGCCCCAGATCAGGCATGGGTTGCGTATCCACAGTTAATCTTAAAGTGCGGATGCTGTCGCAACCATTTGAAGCGACTAACGTATCAACATAAATTCCCGTTGTTGTATAACCGAGAAATGATTGCCCCTGGCATATTGCCTGCCTGATAGTTGAAGTTGATCTGGGTAATACAGTCAAGTTGAGTGTTCTGATACTATCACATCCATTGGCTGCAATTAATGTGTCTTTATAAATTCCTGTTGTTGTATAACCCAATAATGATTTTCCTTCACAAATGGTTTGTGTAATGGAAAAGAAAGATCTTGGTTTTACAGAAAGGTTAAGCGTTCGTATACTATCGCAGCCCTGTGCAGTTGTTAATGTGTCAACATATGTTCCTGCAGTTGTATATCCATCGAATGCAGTGCCATCACAAATTGTTTGATTAACTGTGGATCTTTTGATTCCGCCAATAGCGATTGTTACCGAATCGATCTGGTTGCCACAACCAGGCAATGTAACAGTGAGGTAATATTTTCCGGCATTCAGTACAGTTGCATTATTAATTACAGGATTTTGTTGATTGCTTGTAAAAGCATTGGGTCCTGTCCATTGATAAGTAGCTGTAAGTAATGTATCAGCAAAAAGAGAAATAACACCTCCATCACAAACAAGTGGAGTAGTAGTGCTTGCATTGGCATAGTTATTATTGAAGCTGCTGAAGAATCCAAAGGCAGTTCCTTCCCGGTCGTTTCCAATTAAAATACCTAAATGGAAGAACGTACGTGAATTTGTTATTGTAACTGGTGAATCTATTGCAGAGATAGCGTTGGATAATAAAACACTTGCCGACAGCCATTGGTTTGAAGTGCCGGGTACCGGCGAAAACAGGTTGGCTGTAATAACATTACTGTTACCATTTACTTTAAATGATGATTCACCACCAGATCGTACCATTACATTCAGATAATTTGCACGACTGCTGCTTCTTGCATATGTTACTGACAAACTGCCTGTACATTTTATCGGCGGCAAAATGGCGCCTCCTAATTCACAACCAATACCCGATACCTGGTAAACATAAACCGGTTTAGAAGATTGTATATAGGTTGATGGATTAGAAAGGTTCATTTGAAAAGTTTGCCCTGCACTTAATGTCGTAACTACATTGCCATCCTGCGATATAGTTGTTGCGTTTGCTGTTGCAGTAATAAACAGTTTCTCAAGTGTGCCAAGCAGATAACCTTTCGTGGCAATGTATTCTGTACCTAAAATACTGATAGGAATAGTTTGATCTCCTACTAAATCAGCACAGCCATAAGAAGGAGCAACTACTAAATCATCGGCCAATGTAATAGCAATTGGTTTTGTTGAAGTTACTCTTGATCCTTCCAGGTGCTGGGCTGGTGCCTGCGATGTTGCAATAGCAGCATAGGTTTGGCCTTTATTCAATGTAATATTGAATGCTGTACCTGCAGCATGACCTACGATATTTTTTGCCGGGGTGATTGTTACTGTTGTATTATCTTCTGTAGCAACAATATTAAAAGAAGAATAAGGTAATGGATTATGCAGATTACTGTTGGTGCCAAAGTTTTGAGATGAAATATAAAAATCATTGCCCAAAGCATTTCTGCCCTTTAATACAAATAACTCAGGGTTACGGCTGGTATGGTTCACTTCATAATAAACTGAAATCTGTGCAGTAGAGCTGATTTTTATACCCTTGTTTTGAACAGCATTACCCGGACTGCATTCTATAAAATTAAGCCATGTTGATAAATCAACTGAAGCACTTGAATTGGCAGCCAGATTAATTGTTTGGGTTGGTAATCCTCCCGCTGCTGGTTGTGAAATTGTAACGGTACAAGGCTGTTTAAACGATGAAATTCTGAGAATGGCCGGTTTGTCGAAACCAGTACTGGAAGATACATCAGGTGCCGCAAACCAAAATTCAGTATCAATTTGAGCAAATGCGGATAGGTTTGCAACAAAGAAACAGGTTAGTAAACAGGATTTTTTTATCCAATTCATGCGGTCTTTTTTGGGGTCGTACAGAATATTGGTTTTATAACTTACACCAGCCTTCAAACTTCTGACTGATATTTACTCAATTTATTTAATGCTAGAGTACTCATACTGAAAGCGTTCAACTACCAGATGAATGCTCTAAAATAAACAACTGTAACGAAAAATGCAACCTTATCGTATGCCGTAATAGGGAACATTTATCAGATAATAGGAAAACCCATATGAGTTTACCGTATTTTCATCAATCCTATGAATCTGAAAACAGAAACTGTCTTTTATCTTATTCAATATAATATTGAAAATAACAGGCTGCTTAAAACTCCAGTTAATGTTCAGTTCATTAACGCTTCTCCATTTTTAGTGATGGTATCTGTTTCTAAAATAAAAAAGATATAAATGAGATTGCATTGTATGGAATAGAATTCTTTCTTTTTAAAGCTAAGTATCCCGGGGTTGAATCAATTAAACAATGAAAATAAATAAATATTAAAATTGTGATGAAGCAGCTATTAAATAAAGGCAGTTGCCTTTAATTCATTAAATGTTTTTTTATTTGCATATCATTTAGTAAACTTGTGATTCCTCCAATACTTTTTGAAGCACCTGAGTCCTTTTCCTGACTGTTTTTTTACTTAATCAAATACATACAATTATGAGAAAAAATCTCCTGTCTTTTTCAGTGCTTATTGCTGGTGCAGTATTCTTTTCATCGTGTAAAGGTGATGCTGGTCCTGTTGGCCCTCAGGGTATTCAAGGGCCCAATGGTGCTCAAGGTATTCAGGGTATTATTGGCCCGGCTGGCCCGGTTGGTGCTACTGGTGCTACAGGTGCAACTGGCCCCGCTGGTCCTGCTGGTCCTGCTGGTTCTTTGACAAATGTTATTTACTCTTCATGGGCACCTGCCGGAAACTTTATTGACACAAGCATTCACGCAACAAATGGTGGTAGTGGTTTAGCTGGTGGTCGCAGAGGCTTCCGCACTAGTGCAAGTGTTACACAGGCAATTGTTGATCAGGGTATTTGTCTTGCTTATGCAAGAGTTACACCTGCTGCCGCTGTTCAGCAATTACCAATGCATTTAATTGCATCTGTTAGTTGGAATTTATGGATTGAGCATGCTCTTGTTCCCGGTCGTGTAGTTTTTATGGCTACCCGCCCAGAATTATACAGCTGGGCTGCTGGTGAAAACACAAGGTTTGAACCCATCAGTTACCGTTATGTAATTATTCCCGGTGGAACTTCAGGAAGCCGTTTTGTAAGTGGACCTGCTGCAGGTTACACCGTTCAGCAAATCAAATCTATGAGCTATGAGCAAATTACTTCTATGTTTAATATTCCTGCAAACGGATCAAACGAAAAGTAATTAGTGTTGAGTTAATTCTTTTAAGAAAAATCCCCTTCAATTAATTGAAGGGGATTTTTCTTATTGAACAAAATGATTGTTTATTTATTCCTGGGGATATCAAGGATATAATCAAAGCGCTTGCCCGTTACATCAGTCATATCAGGTATTGATTCTGATTTATAAGCACCTGCTTCCAGCTTGGCTTTTGTTTCGGAAAAGGCCAATAATGTTTCTTCAATATCAGCATCAGTATGTGCGGCCGAAGGAATCAAACGGTAAATGATATGTCCTTTTGGAATAACAGGATATACAACAATGGATGCAAAAATGTGATAGTTTTCTCTCAAATCCATGACCATCGCTGTTGCTTCTTCTACACCACCATTCATATAAACAGGCGTAACAGGACTATCTGTTTTACCAATATCAAATCCTCTTTCTTTTAAACCGGTTTGTAATTTTCTGGCATTGCTCCATAACTTTTCTTTCAGCTCAGGCATGGTCTTGAGCATTTCGAGGCGTTTTAAATTACCGAGCACAATCGGCATAGGTAAGCTCTTTGCAAAAATTTGAGAGCGGATATTATAGCGGATATAATCAATAATTACTTTAGGTCCGGCCATAAATGCACCAATAGAAGCCATTGATTTAGCAAATGTGCTGAAGTAAAGATCAATATCATCCTGGCAACCTTGTTCTTCTCCTGCACCGGCGCCTGTTTTTCCTAATGTTCCAAAACCATGTGCATCATCGACCATTAAACGAAAATCATATTGTTGTTTTAAAGCACAGATTTCTTTCAGCTTGCCCTGGTCGCCCGCCATACCAAACACACCTTCTGTAATCAACAGAATACCGCCGGCCCCTTGTTTTTCAATTAATGCACTTGAACGTTGCAATTGTTTTTCACAATCAGCAACATCATTATGTTTATATACATACCTGTGACCGGGATGTAAACGTAAACCATCAATGATGCAGGCATGGCTTTCGGCGTCGTAAACAATTACATCATGTCGTCCGCAAATTGCATCAATGGCGCTCATGATTCCCTGGTATCCAAAGTTCATCAATATGGCATCTTCTTTCATTTCAAACTCTGCCAGTTCTTTTTCCAGTTGTTCATGATGGTTGGAGTTGCCACTCATCATACGTGCACCCATTGGATAAGCTAACCCGTATTGCTTTGCGGCTTCGGCATCAATTTTTCTTACCTCAGGATGATTGGCCAAACCGAGATAGTTATTTAAACTCCATACAATTTTTTCTTTTCCACGAAACATCATGCGGCTGCCGATTTCACCTTCCAGTTTCGGGAATGCAAAATAGCCATGAGCTCTTTCTCTGTGTTGGCCAATGGGCCCCGAATTCTTCATCAGCTTTTCAAAAATATCTGCCATATTATGAAATTGTTATGTGTACAAAAATTGCGGCAAAGGTAAGGTTTTGTCACCTACGATTAACGATTGAAAGTAACCAAATTCCGCACAAAAAACAGCATCCGGCACAACGTTCAATAGGTATCTTTGTTTCTAAACCATTTGTATGCGATTTCTTTTTTCTGTACTTAGTTTTTTAGTTGTTTTCGAGTGTAAAACGCAATCAAGCATTACAAAACAAAACGACGCCTCTCCCAAACGTCTCAAATTGGTAATAGGGATTATGGTTGACCAGATGCGTTGGGATTTTCTGTATCGATATTTCAACAGGTATTCTCCTAATGGTGGTTTTAAGCGATTGCTCAACCAGGGCTTTAGCTGTGAAAATACTTTTATTCCATATACACCAACAGTTACTGCATGCGGTCATACTACAGTGTACACAGGAAGTGTACCAGCCATACATGGTATAACAGGAAATGCATGGTGGGATTATGAAAAAAACAGAACTGTGTATTGCAGTGAAGATAAAACAGTAAAAACAGTAGGAGTCAATTCAACTGCCGGCGAAATGAGTCCTAAGAATAATTTCTCTACAACCATCTGCGATGAATTAAGATTAGCTACTAATTTCCGGAGTAAAGTAATTGGAATAGCGATCAAAGATCGGGGAGGAATTTTACCTGCGGGTCATAGCGCTAATGCTGCCTATTGGTATGATGGAGTTTCGGGTAACTGGATCACATCAACCTATTATATGAATGACTTACCGCAATGGGTAAAAAATTTCAACAATAAAAAAGTAGCTGATGGTTTTTATGAAAAAGGGTGGAACACATTATATCCCATCAACAGTTATACCCAAAGCAGTAAAGATGAAAATGAATATGAAGCAAAAGCTTTCGGTGCTGATCAGAAAGGATTTCCTTATGACTTGAAACGCTATGTGGGTAAGAGCTACGGAATCATTTCTGCAACTCCATTTGGAAACACAATGACACTGATGCTTGCCAAAGATGCCATCAGCAATGAACAATTAGGAAAAGATTCCATAACTGATTTTTTAGCACTTAGTTTTTCAAGCCCTGATTATGTTGGTCATTCGTTTGGCCCAAATTCAATTGAAGTGGAAGATACCTATCTGCGTTTGGATAAAGAATTGGGTGAGTTATTTGATTATTTAGATAAAACGGTTGGGAAAGGTCAATACTTAACTTTCTTAACAGCCGATCATGGAGTTGCTCATGTACCTTCTTTTTTAAAGCAGAATAAATTACCTGGTGGTGTTGTTGATGATAACATGATGATGGGTGATTTAAATATTTATTTGAAAGAAAAATATGGAAAAGCAGGTTTAATTGTGAGTACATACAATTACCAGGTGAGTTTGAATCATGCATTGATTGATACTGCAAAACTTGACAGAAAAGGAATTATTGAAGACATCATCCGTTATGTAAAAAATATTGAGGGTGTTGACAGGGTATTTGCAATTGATCAGTTAATGAATCAACCGATGAATGCTCATGTAAAAAACATGCTGGCGAATGGATGGCATCCCAAACGCAGCGGTGATATCCAGGTCATCTTTGCACCAGGCTGGATTGATGGAAGCAACGTTGGCACTACCCATGGCCTTTGGAATCCTTACGACAGCCATATTCCATTGGTTTGGTATGGTTGGGGAATTAAACCGGGTAAAAGCAACCAGCAGGTGTACATGACCGATATTGCAGCAACGCTGGCAGCACTGTTGAAGATACAAATGCCCAGTGGTTGTATTGGTAAACCGATACTTTCTATTGTGCAATAAGTATTCAAAAGCCTGAAGATTTAGCAGTTGTACCCCGACTGGCACTAATCTTGGCACTTCTGTATAACATTGCAGAGGGCCCCTTCATGAGGGGCCCATCTGTCAATTTGACTAAAGAAAAAATTATGAACGAAAAGAATATATTCCTCAGATCAATTGAAGAAGATGTTGACTTCATGCCCATCATACCGCTGAATGATTCTGAAGCAGAGGATGACGAAATTGAGATACCCGCCGAATTGCCCATTCTTCCATTACGTAATACTGTTTTGTTTCCCGGTGTTGTATTGCCTATAACCGTAGGAAGGGATAAAAGTATTCAGGCTGTGAATGAAGCGTATAAAGCAAACAAATTGGTTGGTGTGGTTGCTCAAAAAGACAGTAATGTAGAAGACCCAACAGTAAATGATTTGGAAGAAATTGGCACAATAGCCAAAGTAGTGAAAC
>JANMOR010000597.1:0-4661 GCA_031369435.1 Chitinophagaceae bacterium | reverse complement strand
GCAAAGATAGAAAAATAGAGGTTTCGATTGTATTTAATTTCAACTGTAAATTTTGGTTGATTTAAAACAGCTGAAGCATGCGTCTTTAAAATGCTGAACCATATTGTTGAACAACATTTCATTCAACTCTGTTTCTTTGCATCATGGAAAAAATTCGAAACATCATTTTTGATTTAGGTGGCGTGCTGCTTGATATTGATTTTAAATTGACAGAAAAAGCGTTTACTGATTTAGGTGTAAAAGATTTTGCTTCTTTCTTTAATCAGTTCCATAGCAATGATTTATTTATTAAACTGGAAACAGAAACAAACGTGGATTTTTTTTATAATGACTTTAGAACCGCTACTGGCCTAACTCTCAGCAATGAGCAGATCAGGGGTGCCTGGAATGCTTTGCTGCTCAACTTTAGAAAAAACAGCATTGACATTTTACCGGAGTTGAAAAAAAAGTACCGGCTTTACTTACTCAGCAATACCAATGAAATTCATTTGCAGGAATTTCAGCAACGGTTTCATACAACATTTCAGCAGGCATCTTTTGATGATCTTTTTGATGCGGCTTATTATTCTCACCGCATTGGTCATCGCAAGCCCAATGCATCAGCGTGGCAATTTGTTCTGGAGAAACATGGGCTTATTGCTGCAGAAACTGTTTTTATTGATGACAGTATCAATAATATTGAAGCGGCACAAAAGCTGGGAATCCAGACAATTCATTTATTGCCCGGAATGAAGATTGAGGAATTAGGACTTTAATCAGATTTACTCATCATTCATCATTTCACTTCTTCAAAGTCAATATAATCGTCTTTGCGTTGTTGAGGGCTTTCTTTCACCGGCTCAGGTCTGTGGGTAAAACCCTGCTGTTGCTGCATACGGGTTTGAAACTCATTCATTTTTTTCTTCATATCACGGGTAGTCCTGCTCAATGGAATGATAAAATGAAAAATAAAACGGTAAAGAAAGTAGAGAAGTAATGCAATTACCAATACACGTATCATATTGCAAATATAAAATAAAGTGCAGTTTTCATTTGTGAATAATCCTGTAAAGCTTTGCTGGCAGCAGGTAAGCTAAAAATAATTTTTCCATTCACAGCCATTGTTGTAAGTTTGCGGCGGATAAAAGAAACAGTGGAAGGGAACGATAACGTTCCCTTCTTTATTTCAACTACATGAACATAGAGCAAAAAGCAGCAAAGATCAGGCAGTTTGTGGAAGAGATCATTAGTCAGGATCCGGATTGTTTCCTGGTAGATGTAAAATTGAACCCGGGTAATAATATCCAGGTGTTTGTGGATGCAGATGCCGGACTTCCTTTGAGCAGGTGTATTGCCTACAACAGGACTTTGTACAAACAAATTGAAGAAGCCGCATTGTTTCATGAAGGTGATTTTGCATTAGAGGTTTCTTCTCCCGGCCTGGAAGAACCGTTAAAACTCAATCGCCAGTACGAAAAAAATATTGGCCGGCTGGTTGAAGTGATATTGAAGGATGGCCGGAAAATAGAAGGAAAATTATTGAGTGCAGCAGATCAGGTTGTGGTTGAAGAAACAAAGGGCAAGGGTAAAAAGCAGGAAGTACTGCAACATACATTCTTGTTTGATGATATCAAATCAACAAAAATTCAAATTGTATTTAATTAAAAACGGTTGTAAAAAAAAGCAGCCGGAATGTTTTAAAAAAATGTGTTATGGCAAGTATCAATCTTATTGAAAGTTTCCAGGAGTTTAAAGATGCGGAAAATATTGACCGCCCCACCATGATGAAAGTGCTGGAAGATGTGTTTAAAACATTGCTCCGAAAAAAATATGGAGCTGATGATAATTTTGACGTGATCGTAAACACCGAGAAAGGTGATTTGGAAATCATGCGCCGACGTACAATTGTTGATGATGGGCAGGTGGAAGATCCACTGGCACAAATAGCTTACAGCGATGCTGTAAAGCTGGAACCGGATTATGAAGTAGGTGAAGAATTATATGAAGATGTGGATATTCATGATTTCGGCCGTCGTGCCATACTTGCTGCCAAACAAACATTGGCCAGCCGTATTGGTGATTTGAAGAAAAACGGGTTGGTTAAAAAATATACCGACAGGGTTGGTGAAATCATCAGCGCTGAAGTGTACCAGGTTTGGAAAAAAGAAGTGTTGCTGCTGGATGAAGAAGGAAATGAATTGTTATTACCCAAGAGTGAGCAGATACCACAGGATTATTTTAAGAAAGGTGAAAATATCCGTGCCGTCATTAAAAAAGTAGAACTGAAAAATAACGCACCCGTAATCATACTTTCAAGAACAAGCCCTGTTTTCCTCGCTAAATTGCTGGAAATTGAAGTGCCTGAAATTTTTGATGGATTAATTGTGATTAAAAAGATTGTTCGTGAACCGGGAGAAAGAGCGAAAGTTGCAGTAGAAAGCTTTGATGATCGTATTGATCCCGTTGGTGCTTGTGTGGGAATGAAGGGAAGCCGTATTCACGGAATTGTTCGGGAATTGAAAAATGAAAATATTGATGTCATCAACTTTACCAACAATATCAACCTGTTGATCCAGCGTGCACTCACGCCATCAAAGATCACAAGTATGAATATTGATCAGGAAAGAAAGCATGCAGAAGTTTATTTGAAACCCGACCAGGTTTCATTAGCTATCGGTAAAAGAGGGGTTAACATTAAACTGGCCTGTGAACTCACAGGATTTGAAATTGATGTGTATCGTGATGCAGAAGGTGAACAGGATGAATTTGATATTGATCTGGATGAATTTACAGATGAAATTGAAGGATGGGTGATTGATGAATTGAAGCGTGTTGGTTGCGATACGGCCCGCAGCGTAATGGAACTAACAACAGAAGAACTGGAACGCAGAACCGATCTGGAAAAAGAAACCATTGAAGATGTGCGTCGTGTGTTAAAAGAAGAATTCGAAAAAGAATAATCAATAATGATTATTGAGCATAGATTATTTAAACATTTAAACAACAGGTTCCCCGATTTTGTGATCAATTGACGGGAAGGAAATTATGTCAGAAAGCAATACACCACGTTTAATGGCTGCAGCTAAGGAATTCAATGTAGGTAAGGATACCCTTATTGATTTTCTGGCAGCAAAAGGATTTAATAAAGATGATCTGAAGCCAACTGCAAAACTTACAGAGGACATGTATCGTTCCCTGCTTTCAGAATTTTCTTCTGATAAAGCTGCGAAAGCTAAAAGCGATCAGATAGAAATCCCTAAGGGAGGAATGACCGATCTTAAAAAGAAAAAAGAAGAAGAAGAAATTTCTTTTAAAAAGGAAGTTAAGAAAATAGTTAAGGAAGAACCAAAGGTTGTTGAAGAGGTAAAAGCAGTTGAACCTGAGCCTGTGGTTGTGGAGCCTGTAATAGAAGTAAAAGCTCCGGAAGAAATTAAATTGGTTGAACCAGAGATAACAAACATCGAAGCTCCCGAAGTGGAAGGTCCTAAGATTGTAAGCAAAATTGATCTTGAGAAAATTGATTCATCAACAAGGCCTAAAAAAGTAGAGAAAAAGAAAGAGGTAAAGAAGGAAGAAAAAGCAGCCGAAGTAAAAGAGAAACAAACACCTGTTGAAGAAAAAGTAGAAGAAGAATTGGAAGAGGAGGAAGATGTTGTTATTGAAAATATTAAGGCTGATATATTAGAAGGCCCCAAAATATTGGGTAAGATTGATTTACCTGCCAACCAGGAAACAAGACCCAAACCAGCTTCTGATAAAGAAAAGCGCAAACGCAAACGTATTCCGATTGATAAAAAAACTGATCAACCACAACGTGGCGGTCAACAGCAAGGCCAGGGCCAGCAAGGTGGATTTCAAAACAGGAATAATCAGCAAGGTGGACAACAAGGTGGCAGAACTGAAAGAAGAACAATTACTCCTGCTGGTAATACCGGCGGTGGCAGAAATGATCGCCGCACTGTAGTAACACGCAGAGAAGATAAAGTAATTGATGCAAAAGAGATCCAGGAAAAATTGCGAGAAACACAGGCCAAACTTGCAGGTGGCGGCGGCAGAGGTAAAAGTTTAAAAGCAAAATACCGCAAGCTGAAGCGTGAAGAAATGGCTGATCATACAACTGATGGAGCAGTTGATAATAAACTGCAGGTAACGGAGTTCATTAGTGCTGCAGAATTGGCCAGTCTCATGGATGTTTCTGCAACTGATGTGGTAGCAAAGTGTTTTGGACTTGGACTGATGGTTTCCATCAACCAGCGTTTGGATGCAGAGGTTATTGAACTTGTTGCCAGTGAATTTGGCTTTGAAGTTGAATTCATTGATATGGAGAAGCAGGCCGAGATGGAAGAAGAAGAGGATGCAGATGATGAAGAGAACAAAGTGCCCAGAGCACCTATTGTAACTATCATGGGTCACGTTGATCATGGTAAAACTTCATTGCTTGATTATATCCGTAATGCAAACGTAGTGTCAGGCGAAGCAGGAGGTATTACCCAACATATTGGCGCATATGAAGTAACCAATGCAGAAGGTAAAAAGATTACTTTCCTTGATACACCCGGTCACGAAGCATTTACGGCTATGCGTGCCCGTGGTGCAAAAGTGACAGATATTGCCATCATTGTTGTTGCAGCAGATGATGCAGTGATGCCACAAACAAAAGAGGCCATCAGCCATGCACAAGC
>JANMOR010000697.1:0-4474 GCA_031369435.1 Chitinophagaceae bacterium | reverse complement strand
AGCAACTTCTTTTGCTCTTTTTACTTTATACTTCTCCGGATTCATACCAACAGGGCTGTGGGCTGTCATTGCAAACTGATGCCAGAAAGCAGATTGCAGTACACCTGTCTTAAATAGCTGGCGAACCATTTCCAGCGAATCAATTGTTTCCTGTGCCGTTTGTGTAGGAAAGCCATACATCAAATAAGCATGCACCATGATGCCTGCCTGTGTAAAATGTTTGTTGACCCTTGCAACCTGTTCAACCGTTACTCCTTTTTCTATCAACTCTAATAACCGATCACTTGCTACTTCCAATCCCCCGCTCACAGCAATACATCCGCTTGCTTTTAACAGCAAACACAAATCACGGGTGAAACTTTTTTCGAAACGGATATTGGTCCACCAGCTTACTACTAATTTTCGTTTGATGATTTCCAAGGCCAATGCCCGCATCAAAGCTGGCGGAGCTGCTTCATCAACAAAATGAAAACCGTTATTGCCTGTTTGTGCAATGATGGTTTCCATCCTGTCGCATAATAATTTTGCAGCAATGGGTTCGTAGAGTTTAATATAGTCGAGTGAAATATCACAGAATGTACACTTACCCCAATAGCAGCCATGCGCCATCGTTAGTTTGTTCCATCTTCCATCGCTCCACAAACTGTGCATAGGGTTTACTACTTCTATTGCCGAGATATACTGATCGAGAAGTAAGTCGCTGTAATCAGGTGTGCCGACTTCAGCTTGCTTATAATCTTTACATCCCGGGCTGTTAAAATAAACTACATCTCCGTTTTGCAATAAAAAAGTTCGTTTGAGTTCTGTTTCGTTTATCTCAGCATTGATATATTTCAGCAATTGTTCAACAGGTGCTTCGCCATCATCCAATGTAATGAAATCAAAAAACTCAAATACACGTTGATCTTTTAATGAACGGAGTTCTGTATTTGGGAAGCCTCCTCCCATCGTTACTTTTATACCCGGATGTTGTTGTTTAATCCATTGTGCACTTCTGAAAGCTGCATATAAATTGCCGGGAAATGGAACAGAGATGCAAACAAGCTTTGGTTGAATGTGCTGCAAGTGCAACTGCAATCGTTCAATTAACAGTTCATCAATTAAGGTCAATGGTTTTTGAAGCTCTTGATGCAATTCATCAAAGCTGTTGGCACTGCGGCCCAACCTTTCTGCATACCGGCTGAAACCAAAATGTTCATCAACACATTCTTTGATGAGATCGGATAAATCCTCAAGGTACAAGGTGGCAATATGTTTGGCTTTATCCTGCAAACCCATACTGCCAAAGGCCCAATTGAAATCGGTGAGTTCTTCGAACCGACCTGCTTCCGGTAAAAAATTCCTGGCAGCAATTAAATGAGCAATGGTTGGATTTTTCCCCTGCAAAAACAAAACAGCATGATCAATACTGTTGATGTATTCCTCCTGCAATGCAATCATTCGTTGTGCATTCTCAGAATATGTTTTATCGGTTGCAATTAACTGAAACAACTGCCGCAGTTTTTTTGCTGAAAACAATTGCAGTGTTACTTCAATACCCAGGTCGGCATGAAACGAACTGATATTTTTGGTATTGAGAAATCCTTTTAAATAAGCAGTTGCAGGATACGGCGTGTTTAATTGCGTAAATGGAGGAGTAAATAAAAAGATAGTTGCGTTCAAATGAATTGCTTGTGTAACAAAACTATTTATAATTATTTAAAGCCTAAGCTTTCCAGGTAACCAGTAATTGTTTACCCTCGGCTTTAATGGTAGGATCATCTGCGGCTGTGTTTGGCAATCGCAGCATATAATTCAGGATTTCAATGGCCTTTTGTTTTTTATTGTTTTTATGATAAGCCTTTGCCAGCTCCAGGTAATTCAGTAAAAAATCGGGGCTGATGGCCCGTACACGTTCATGATAAATAACAGCAGAATCCAATGAGTTTTTTTGTAAGCCTCCAAAAAATATTTTCACAGCTGCACGTTCAACCGATGAAAGATTGCTGACTTCATAATGCCATCTTCCAATAACAAACAACGCTTTAAAATTAGAGGGGTTGTATGCCAGGGCCCTTTCGGCATAGGTTTTAATTTCACGTACATAAGCTACTTTTTCTTTGCCGCTTTTAAGTAACGACATCCTCGCATATGCAAATGACATGGCTACGTTTGCATCGCTATCCTTTGCATTGATTTTTAAAGCACGTTCTGCATAAATTTTTGCAGCCTTATAAAAATCCATTTGTTTTTCTTTTGTTGACTGTCTCCTGCCAATGCGTCTGGCCAACTCACTGCAGCGTGTTAATGCATAAATATGATGGGGTTGAACTTTAATAACTTCTTTAAATTTCTGGTAGGCTTCTTCTTCCTTCAATTGTTTCTCCAGCAGATCAGCCTGTTTCACTAAATCATCAACTGATTGTGAAAAAACGAATCCTGTTAGAAAAATGGAGAATGTTAAAAGGAATAAGTGTTTCTTCATGTAACTGGATTAAATGTTTTGTGCAAGGTTATGCCGGTTTTGCCCTGGAAGTTTTCAATAGGTGGCGAACATTTATCAATTTCGACTTTTATTTCTGTAATAACGGGAAAACGTGCCTTAATTGTATCACAAATTTGTTCAGCCAGCATTTCCAACAGTGGGGTTCTCTGCTGCATATGCTTTTTTACAATATTAAAAAGAATTGTATAATCTATGGTTTGATCAATGGAGCTAATGGCATCGCCCTGATCGTACCAAACACTCAAATTTACTTCAAACGGTCCCCCTACCTTTTCTTCATCGGCATATAAACCATGAAAAGCATGAAACTTCAACTCTTTTAAATGTACTGCGATCATTGACCGAAAATAAAAAAGTCCCGCTGTATTGCAGGACTATTCTTGAAAAATTGATTTATACAACTCCCTTTGCTGATAGATATCGTTCTGCATCCAATGCAGCCATACAACCGCTGCCGGCTGCAGTAACTGCCTGCCTGTAAATTTTATCCTGCACATCACCTCCTGCAAACACAGCTTCCACATTTGTTTTAGCAGTGCCGGGAATGGTTTTAATATAACCAGCATCATCCATCTCAATCCATTCTTTAAAAATACCTGAGTTGGGTTCATGACCAATAGCTACAAAGAACCCCTGCACAGGAATGATTGATTCTTCGCCTGTTTGATTGTTCTTTATTTTCATTCCATCCACTTTCTTATCGCCCAGTATCTCCACTGTTTCGGAGTTCCAGTAAATTTTAATATTGGGTGTTTTCATTACACGTTCCTGCATTACTTTACTTGCACGCATGAAATCTTTGCGGATGAGCATATGTACGGTTGTACAAAGTTTGCTAAGGTATAATGCTTCTTCTGCAGCCGTATCGCCGGCACCAACAATACCTACTTCTTTTCCACGAAAGAAAAATCCATCACATACCGCACAGGCACTAACACCATATCCATTCAGGCGTTCCTCACTTGGAAGGCCCAGCCATTTAGCGCTGGCACCTGTACAAATGATCACACTATCTGCTTCAATGAGTTTTTCATCATCAATCCAAACCTTATGCGGAGTTGAAGTGAAATCAACTTTTGTTGCTAATCCAAAGCGGATATCAGCACCCATTCTTGCTGCCTGCTTTTCAAAATCAACCATCATTTCAGGACCCTGTATACCATCAGCATAACCTGGATAGTTTTCTACTTCTGTTGTTATGGTTAATTGCCCGCCCGGTTGTATGCCCTGGTACAAGACCGGTTTCAGGTTGGCTCTTGCTGCATAAATAGCAGCTGTATATCCTGCAGGACCTGACCCGATGATTAAACAATGTACTTTTTCTGCTGCTTCCATATTCGTCGTTAAAATAAAATTAAGTGAACAAATTTAACCCGATCACATCACAATCAAAGTAACAGTTCTTACAGGAATTGTTTTGTGGATAATTAAAAAGGAATGATAACTGTTTTAAACTGGTTGGCATAACCGCCAAAATAACCCAATGCACCATTGCTGATATTACCAATGATCTTTGTTGGTGATGAGAAGGGATTACCAATGCTGGAATAACTATACTCAACCGTTCTCCAGAAATCAAATGTTGCTTTATCAGTATTGCTGAATTTAACAGTTACTGTATCTCCTTTTTTAAAATAACCATATTCTTCAAAGTCAAGTTCAATATTCCGGTCAACCCCTCTGTCCACATCCACAGTATAAGTGGTGCCATTCACCAACTGATCATCAAAAGCAGAATTTAAACCCGGCAAAAAGTTTTGACTATTCACTTTAGTGAAATACCTGACATAATCACCAAACAATGGCGGATCAGTAATTTTAGCTCTTACTATTCTTCTGGTACTGGTATCGGGTGTATTGGGAGCTTTGATCCACCAGAGTGAATCAATCTTTTTCTTTAACTCAGGTATATGCGTAGATGAAGTATATTCTTTTCCTTTCCATACAATCTTTAACCGGTATTGTTTCCCGAATTCACCTTTAATAATG
>JANMOR010000651.1:0-1862 GCA_031369435.1 Chitinophagaceae bacterium | reverse complement strand
CGGTAAAATAAAATGCATGATACGTGGACCAAGATCTCTTGCAGGATTAATGGCATAACCGGTTGGTCCGCCCAAACTCAAACCAATACCTAATACAAGTAAGGCAACAGGCAATGCATCCAATGCACCTAAACTGTTTTGCGGTGCTGCAATAAACAATACACCCAGCATTAATACAAAGGTGCCGATGGCTTCTGTCATTAAATTATAAAATACATTGGGTATTGCAGGTGCATTACAGAATACTGCCAGTTTCAGATCTGCATCGCCGGTTTCATCAAAATGTTGTTTGTAGGCCAGCCACATTAAAAAAGAACCGGTCATTGCACCAAGGAATTGTGCAACAATGTATAAAGGAACATTGCTCCATTCAAATTTTCCAATTGCTGCCAATGCAATGGTAATAGCAGGATTTAAATGTGCACCGCTTACTGTAGCACTGGTGAACACACCAACAAATACAGCAATACTCCAGCCAAACGCAATGACCAGCAACCCGCTGTTATTGCCTTTTGTTTTTGTTAATAATACATTGGCTACAACACTATTGCCCAACAGCATGATGAACATGGTACCGATAAATTCAGCAAGGAATGGAGTCATATGGCAGTTGTTTGGTTTGTAGTTTAAATTTAGCTAATAACAAAAGAAGATTCTGATTCCGTCAGACGAGGGCGTCAGACGGAGGTTTTCTTACATCCCAACAACGCTATAGCTTCGTCGGGCATGCGTACTTCGTACATCTAACATCATACATGATCTCACTTCAACAAATATCCTTCTGCTATTTTATAAAAATCTTTCAGTTGCTGTTCTTTCCATGCTTCATCCTTATTCATTTCCTTCATCATAATCGTTGCAACCAATGGTGCTGCTTCGATCGCTGCTTTTGCATCCAAAAACAAAGCTCTTGTTCGGCGTGCCAATACATCTTCAACCGTCATAGCCATTTCATTTAACACGGCCCATGCCACTTCTGCAATGGTATAAGTAAGATCGGGATGAATTAATTGAGAATAACCCTGGTGCTGCAGGTAACGGATAGCAGCCGCATCACTTCCATAATAATACAAAGGATCTTCATAATCCACTTTCTTCATCCAGCCATGTAGTTTCATGGTTTCTGTCTGGCAACGGGTATAAGCCAACCCGCCTTCATAGTGTGCTTTTAAAATAACTTCTTGTGCCATCTTTCTGTAAGTGGTCCATTTACCACCGCTGATATTGATCATGCCTCCTTTTGATACCCAGATGGTATGATCACGGGGAAGCACAGCTGTTTTCTTTTTGCCAGGCACTTTTACCAATGGACGCAAACCTGCAAATACACTTTTAATATCACTCCGTTGCAAACCTGTATGCACATAACGGTTAAAATGATTGATCACAAATTCAACTTCTTCTTCCAATGGCAATGGTTCAATCACTGCTGTATCAACACTTGTATCGGTTGTACCAATGATTACTTTATCATGAAAAGGAACAGCAAATAATACACGGCCATCATCAGTGCGTGGAATAAACAAGGCCTGATCGCCGGGGAAGAATTTTTTATCTACTACTATATGAATGCCCTGTGATGGTGATACTGTTTTTGTTAAACCGCTATCATCCATCTGCAATACTTCATCAACAAACACACCGGTTGCATTGATCACAACTGTTCCTCTTGCTTCATACACTTCATTGGCTATACAGTCTTTGATTACTACTCCTTTTACTTTTCCCTGGTCGTGCATTAACCCTGTTACCTTGCAATAGTTCAAGATCGTTCCGCTTACATCTGCAGCTGTTAAAGCAAGCGACACACACAATCTTGCATCATCAAACTGTCCATCGTAATAATGTATTCCTCCGCTCAG
>JANMOR010000650.1:0-1898 GCA_031369435.1 Chitinophagaceae bacterium | reverse complement strand
ATCAACGATTTTTTCAGAACCGGTTTTTCACAAACCCATAATCTCGGTCTTGATTTCAGCAGAAAAAATTATGGTTTTCGTGTAAGTGGAAGTGTCAATAACGTTGAAGGATCTGTTCCTTACAATACATTCAGAAAATATAATTTCAGGGTAAGCAATACCACCAAGATTACTAAATACATTGATATTAATCCTTCCTTTACCTATTCCAACACATACTTTAAAAGACCAATACGAGGCGCCAGCAGTTATTTACTGTCATTGCTACGCTGGCCACTTGAACTGGATTTAAAAAATATTGAAGATGGCAATGGCAATAAGCTCTTAACCTATGCAAGTGATCCCCTTCTTGAACTTGACAACCCGCTTTGGGGAGCGAAGTATAATAATGCAATTGACGTTACTGACCGTTTAACTTATACATTGGGCATCAATATCAATCCTGCAAAATGGGTTAGCTTACAAGGAAGATTTGGATATGACACATATACAATGGTCGGCTCAAGAGTTATACATCCACAATCATTTATTACTACTGCAGCACAAGGTGGTCAGTTGGATAATTTTACCAGGAAATATGCCGGCTACAATCATACAATAAATGCCACTTTCAAAAAATCTATCGGCAAATTCAATGGACGTTTAATGATGGGTACGATGTGGCAGGATTATGAAACAAGAATGTTTGCTGTTTATGGAACGAAGTTGATTGACAAAAACAGAAGAGACAGTTCTAATACCGACCCTGTTACAAGAATTCGTCTTAACAGGAATAACCTGGGTGATTACAATAAAGTGATCGTTCGCCAGATCGCTTATTTTGGAGAGGTGGCAGTGAACTACAAAAACATGATCTTTCTGAATTATACGCATCGCTTTGAAGCTGCCTCTACCTTGCCCGAAATAAACAGGAATTACAATTACCCCGGCGCAAGTTTATCATTGATCATGACAGATCTTATGCCTTTTTTAAAGAAAGGAGAAGTTCTCAATTACTGGAAAATGAGAACATCATTGGCAAGTACAGCAAGATTAAATGGGGCATACAGTAACCAATCGGTTTTTAATAACATTAACAGCAGTGGAGGTGGCTATGCATATGGCTTCAACAATAATAACTTTTTTCTGGAGCCTGAAAAACAGCAGACTTATGAAATTGGAACTGAAATGCGATTCCTGAAAAGTAAAATAAGTCTTGATGTTACCTATTACAACACACTTAATAATAACCAGATTGTTGAGTTAGTAAGAACAACCTACGGTACAGGTTTTGTTTTGAATACGTTTAACCTCGGTGCTACACGTAATGAAGGCATTGAAGTAGCTTTAAACCTGACTCCTTATATCAATAAGAACATCAGGTGGAACATAGGACTCAACTTCAACAAAATGTGGAATAAAGTGCTCACCTTACCCGATAACATTCCTGAATTTTATATCTCTGACACCAACCTCTTTGGAAATGCAAGAGGTGGTATTGTTAAAGGAGGTCCAACAACAACCATTACTTCTTTTGGCTATGCTTATAATAATAATGGCAAGTTATTAATCAGTCCCACAACAGGATTACCTGTAGCAGATAATAATTTCAGGATAAGAGGCGATCGTAACCCTGATTTTGCCCTCGGTATCAACAACACATTCAGCTATAAAAATCTTTCCTTGTCCATGCTTTGGGATTTGAGAATGGGAGGTGATATATTTAATGGAACTGATCTCTTTTTAACTCAACAGGGTCGTAGCTTAAAAACTGCAGATCGTTATACTCCACGTGTAATTGAAGGGGTGTTAAACGATGGTTTACAAAACACCAGCAATCCAACAAGAAATACAATTGCTGTAACTCCATTCTTTCAACAGGAATATTATACAAGTATGCCTGAAGAAGAGTTTATTGA
>JANMOR010000521.1:0-9797 GCA_031369435.1 Chitinophagaceae bacterium | reverse complement strand
CAACAAAAGTGGTAAAGTTTCTCTTACATGGGAAACCTTCCAGGAAGTTGAAAACGCTGGTTTCGAAGTTCAACGTCGTGTAGGCACTGGTAAATATGAAACAGTTGCTTTTATTGCTTCAAAAGTAATTGGAGGAACAGGATCCGGAACTATTTATAGTTTTGATGACAATGCTCCTTTAGCAAAAGGTGTTACTTACTATCGTCTCCGCCAGGTTGACTTAAATGGTCAGGCAGCTTTCAGTGAAGTAAAAGCTTTACGTGGAGTTGGCAGCGCTATTGTAGTATCAGTTTATCCTAACCCAAGCCGCGGAACAACCAATGTTGCTATTCCAGAAGGCACAGGTACAATGGATGTAACCCTGGATGATTTTGCGGGCAGGTCAGTACAACGCTGGAACGGTTTAAACGTTCGGAACCTGCAATTAACTAACCTGAAACCAGGTATGTATTTGCTCCGTATCACTATCCGTGAAACTGGTGAGCAAATTACTGAGCGCATTTCAGTACAATAATTTAAGGACAGGAAAACCAGATAATATCAACAATGACTGAAGCTCCACGAAAGTGGGGCTTCAGCTTTTTAACGAATAAATATTCTAAAAATAAGTAATACTAAAGCTTGCGATTTTCAATATAGACAAGTATTTTTATAGTCTGCTATTATCTGTATCCGGAAAATATTCTTCAAATTTCAATACCTGCTAATCCTGCTCTTACGAAATTTATTTACAGCTGTTAACTGTCCATTTTCCTGTGATTTGACTGTTTCTATTTTGTAGAATCAGCTATCACCTATATCCTCAATGATAAACTTTTTCAAAAGCTGTCCTTTGATTAACCTCAGGATTTTTTAAACTCAAAAGCCTTTTTATGAAAAAGTTATTACTCTTAATTGTAATTGCATTTTCCGTATGCAATGTATTTGCACAAGCTATTGTATGTCCTACGGATAAAAAAAGAAACAATGGTAATAATTGTGCAACAGGTGGCATTACGTTTTTATTTGCTGCTCAACCCCCAGCCAATCTTTATGTAAAGGAAATCAGGGAAATTAACCCTGACTTTTCGGCTACTACTGTTACTGGAGCAGCCGTGTATGGTACACAGGGAAATGTATTTACAGTTAGTTTTTGTTTTATTAATACAAACCTTGATCCAGCCGCAAGTTTGGCTGTGGATCTGTTTATTGATGTGCCGCCGCTTCAAGCTTATAATGGCGAAGCTATTACAACGTGTTTTATACCTGGTAGTGGGCCATTACCCGTTGTTTTAGGAAACTTCAATGCTATCAATAAAAATGGGAAGGTTTCACTTACATGGGAAACATTCCAGGAAGTTGAAAACGATGGCTTCGAAATTCAGCGTCGTGTAGGTACAGGAAAATATGAAACAGTTGCTTTTGTTGATTCAAAAGTTATTGGTGGAACAGGTGCAGGCACCACTTACAGTTTTGATGAGAATGCTCCATTAGCAAAAGGAGTTACTTACTATCGACTTCGCCAGGTTGATTTCAATGGCCAGGCAGCTTACAGTGAAGTAAAAGCATTACGTGGGCTCGGTAGTCCTATTGCTGTGTTTGTTTATCCAAATCCAAGTCGTGGAGCAACAAATGTAGCTATACCAGCTGGGTCAGGAATAATGGATATTTCTTTGAATGATTTCGCCGGCAAATCTGTACAATCATGGAATGGTATCAATATCAGCAATCTTCAATTAAGTAATCTGAAACCCGGTATTTATATGTTACGAATTAGTTTCCGTGAAACCGGAGAGCAACTAACTGAGCGGATCGTGGTACAATAAAATTTCTTTGGACAGGAAAAACCAGATAAAACCGAAGATGAGTAAGGCCTCTGAAAAGAGGCCTTGCCGTTTTATTGAAATAACTCTGATTGTTTATTGAATTTTTCTTTTACTAAATAAAACGATGCAAGTTTAGCCATGACTGCTTCAACCAGTGAATCGGGGCAGGAAGCTCCGCTACTGATGAGAATTCTAACAGGCTTCCTTGCAGGAAGAAAATCCCTTGTTATATATTCCTGCTTATCATGAAAGTTGAAATGCTTAATTTCTGATGGAGATAATAGTTTATCAACGTTACTGATAAAATAAGTTGGAAGTTTTTCCTCGCATAATTCAACAAGATGAGTTGTGTTGGAACTATTGTATCCACCAACAATCATAGCAAGATCAGCATCAGTCTCTAACATTCCTGCTACAGCTGTTTGATTATCATTTGTTGCATAGCAGAGAGTGTCCCTGGTATCTGCAAAGCGTTCGGCTATAGTTGTTTCATTCAAATGATAATACTCTAATACCAGCTTTTTGAGATATTCTGCAATGGCCTGGGTATCACTTGCAAGTTGGGTTGTTTGATTGACTACGCCAAATCGTTGCAAATCTTTTTCAATATTGAATCCTTCGGAATAAAGTCCTTTGAATTCTTCATAAAATTGTTCTGCAGGTTTTTCACCGGTTATATATTTACCTAATTCAATCGTTTCTTTCATGTCATTCACAATCACGGTTGGAGTGTGTAAACTGGCATGTGAAAAAGTTGCCCTTGTTTCCTCATGTTTAGGTTTGCCATGTACAACGATGGAATAGCCTTTTGATGCAATCTGTTCACTTCTGTTCCATACTTTTTCTACAAAAGGGCATGTGGTATTATATTTTTCAGTACTGATTCCTTTTTCCTTCAACATCTGTTCAATGTTGAGTGTAGTACCAAATGCAGGAATGATTACAATATCATCTTTAGTTATTTCTTCAAAAGGAATTAACTGTTGGCCATATGTGTCTTGTAAGAACTGAACCCCTTTTTCTATAAGTGTAGCGTTTACCTGTGGATTGTGAATCATTTCACTTAATAAGAAAATACGTTTGCCTGGATTTTCTTCAATTGTTTTAAAAGCTATTTCGATGGCATTTTCAACACCATAACAAAAACCAAAATGACGGGCTAAATAAAATTGAACGGGACCCAGATCCAGCAGGGTAGGAGAAAAGTCTTTCTTCAACTTATCGTCAAGCTTACGCTTATCCTTGATAGCAGTGATCAATGAACTGCGGTATATATTCGGCACTTCAAATTTCTTCATAAAACTTAATAACAACCGCAAAGGTACAAGGTTTGAACCTGCAAAAAAGAATCGGCTGTTTGCAGTTTGGTTCGTATCATTGAAGCCGAATTACGACCAACATGCCCACTGATTTTAAACCTGCTGATTGGGTTCATTCAACGAATATTTACGAAGTGAACCTGCGACAATATACTGCTGAAGGCACGTTCGCTGCTTTTACAAAACATCTCCCCCGTTTGAAAGATATGGGTGTGGAAGTAATTTGGTTCATGCCTGTAACTCCCATCTCAATAAAAAACAGGAAGGGGACATTGGGCAGCTATTATGCGTGCTCCAGTTATACAACTGCCAATGCTGAATTTGGAACTGTACTTGAGTTTAAAGAACTTGTAAATGAGATTCATTCACTTGGAATGAAAGTAATTATTGACTGGGTAGCTAATCATACAGGATGGATCATGAATGGACCATCACACATCCGGAATATTATACACAGGATCATCATGGGAAATTTAAACCTCCTGTTGAGAATTGGGAAGATGTGATTCATCTTAATTTTCATAACCCTGCAACAAGAAGGGCTATGATCGATGCAATGAAATTCTGGGTGGAGGAATGTGAGATAGATGGTTTCCGTTGCGATATGGCCATGCTGGTACCTGTTGATTTTTGGCGAGAAGCAAGAACAGAACTTGATCAATTGAAAAAATTATTCTGGCTGGGTGAATTTGATCAGTGGAACGATGAATCATTTGCTCATGTATTTGATGTAAGTTATAGCTGGCATTGGATGCATATAACTGAGGAGTTTTATAAAAAGCATCTGCCTATTGTTGAGTTGGATAAAGCTTTGTATGGGTATCAGCATAAACAACCCTTTCAACATATCCGCTCATTCTTTACCAGTAACCATGATGAAAACAGCTGGAACGGAAGTGAGTATGAAAAATATGGAGAGATGGCAATACTCTTCGCTGTGTTCAGCTGCACATGGAATGGCATTCCACTTATTTACAGCGGGCAGGAACAGCCTAATAGTAAACGTCTGCATTTTTTTGATAAGGATGAAATTGTGTGGGCCGATCATCCTCAATTGCACGAGTTTTATAAAATACTCTTGAACCTGCGACATCAGCACCCTGCTTTGCTAAGCGGTCATAAAGATGTAATTACCTGGCGCATTGCAACAGATCATCCACATCAATTGTTTTGTTTTGTAAGAAAAAACAAAGACAAAGAAATAATTGTTGTGCTGAACTTTTCTGATAAAAAAATCAATTATCATTTACATGATCTGCGTGTAAGAGGGGAGTTTAAAAATGTTTTAACTGGAAGAAGTAAAAACATATCCGATAGTTTTACAATTGATCCCTGGGGTTATAAAATAATGGCTAAATAAAAAAATCCTCCATTATTGGAGGAATTTTTTATTCGATTTATTTGCGCTTCTTATGGCTCAGGTTCATTTTTGAGATCGTTGATGGCATATTGATAAACACCTTCATATCCGGGATAAATACCTTCAATGATAATACTATTGCCGGCATTATCAATTGCACGTTTTAAATCATCAACAGTTTTAACAGCTTTTCCACCTGCACGAACAATGATGAATCCTTTCTTGATGGTTGTTTGATCTGCAATTAATCCATCAGTTAATGATTTTACTGAAACACCACCTTCAACACCATATTCTTTTGCTTTAGCAGAAGTGAGTGTTTCAAACTCTGCACCTAACTTATCTAATGCCGATGTTTTTACAATCTCTGTATTACCGGAACTGTTTTTCAATGTCAATGTAGTTGTACTTTCTTTTCCTGCACGTAAATATGTAACGGCTAATTTTTGCCCCGGACGATAACTTGCAACAGTGCCAACCAACTCAGCCCAGGTAGATACATATTTACTTTCCAATTTAATGATCTTGTCACCTTTCTTTAATCCGGCTTCTTCAGCTGCACTATTCGTCATTACTTCACCAACAACAACACCATCACCTTCTTTGATCTGTGAATCAGTACCCTCATCACCATTTGCTTCAGGGCGAATGCCGAGGAATGCTCTTTGTACTGTACCGAATTTAATGAGATCATCAATAACCTTTTTTACAATATTAACAGGAATAGCATATGAATAACCTGCATAAGAACCTGTAGGCGATGCAATGGCTGCGTTGATGCCAATTAATTGTCCACTAGTATTTACTAATGCACCACCACTATTTCCCTGGTTTACTGCAGCATCAGTTTGAATAAAACTTTCAACCACATTTGCATTACGACCTGCCTTTCGTTGATTGATTCCTAAGAAACGGAATTTTGCACTAATAATTCCTGCTGTAACAGTTGTTTCCAACGTTAAAGGATAACCAACTGCCAACACCCACTGACCAACTTTCACCTCATCTGAATTGCCATACAGTAGATAAGGAAATCCGCTTCCTTCAATTTTAAGAACAGCAAGATCGGTATTGGCATCAGTAGCAAGAACTTTTGCTTTGTATTGTTTTTTGTTGTGTAGTGTTACAGTTACTTCATCAGCTCCATCAACTACATGGTTGTTAGTAACTATATAACCATCACCTGAAACAAATACACCACTTCCACTAGCCATTTGTGGACGATTAGCATTTGGTCCGCCAAAAAAATCATCAAAAAAATCATCGCCAAACATATCGCCAAACGGACTGCGTTTTTTTTGCTGGTTATTTGTTTGAGTAGGATTTGTTTTTGTTTTGATGTGTACTACAGCGGGTGTTGTTGCAGCAGCGGCTCCTTCAAAATCAACAGGACCGGGTGTTCCTCCACCATCAAACAATCCGGCATAGTTTACCGGAAGTTGTGCCTGGTTTTGTGAAATCAATTGGTTACTCCTTGTGTACTTTGAGTAAAAATAAACACTTGTTATAGCGGTAACCGCACTTACAAGTATCATTACAAGAATGTGTTTAGCTTTCATTTTTTTATGCGATTAGATTTTTTAAAATTATCAATTTATCAAAGGATGTGCCTTTCCTTCTGTAAAATAACAAAGCTGTCATCATTTCATATCTACCATGAAGCCACATTTAACAAACAGTTATGAAGGGTTTCGTAGTGCTCAGCTAAAGTTACGAAACTTAAGGACTGGCAAGGCAGGGCTGTGTTAAGATTCTTACTTGATTGATAGTTCGTCAGAGTTTTAAAAATCTGAAGATTAAACTTCGGCCATGACATTTTGAATTATACCAGACAATATTTTGGCAGCTCACCAAAAAAAATCCCACCAAATTATTGATGGGATTAGAATAAGCAATTGGTTTGTTTACGGGAAAATGCCCAGTTCGGCATAGCTGGTAGCTACTTTATTAATAGCCACAACATATGCTGCTGTGCGCATATCTGGAATTGAAGGAATTTGTTTCCAGCAATCCATTACTTCATTTACGGCAGTAACCATGGTTTCTTCCAAACCACTGTACACAAGATCAACTTCATCGGGGCCATGTGTAATAATGTCTCTATGTTCTTTCTTTACTTTTTTACCACTTAAGAATTCCATCTGCCCAAGAATATTGGTATTGAGATTCTCAGTAAAGCGTTTTTCCAAACGACCATAACGAACGTGGCTTAAATTTTTCAGCCATTCAAAATAGGAAACAGTTACACCTCCTGCGTTGAGAAACATATCTGGAACGACCAAGACACCTTTGGCAGCAAATATCTCGTCAGCTTCAGGGGTTAAAGGGCCGTTGGCAGCTTCGCCAATAATTTTTGCTTTAACCCTTGGTGCATTATCTCTGTTAATTACATTTTCAAGTGCTGCAGGAATTAAAATATCGCATTCAAGTTCCAAAGCATCGGTTGTTTTGGCCAGGGTAGTAGCACCGGGGAAATTAACAATAGATCCGGTTTCTTTTCTGAACTGGATCAACTCATCTTCATGTAAGCCATCTTCATTGTAAACAGCTCCATCATGCTCTGATATTGCAATGATCTTAGCACCATTTTCCCTGAAGAATTTAGCAGAATGATAACCCACATTACCAATTCCCTGAACAACGACTCTTTTATCTTTAATTCCTGTGGTTAATCCAAGCTTGCTCATAACATCGGGCATATTACATACTTCACGAATGCCATAAAATACACCTAACCCTGTTGCTTCACGGCGGCCACGAACGCCTCCCTGTGTAATGGGCTTGCCCGTTACACAACCGGCTGCATCAATTTCACCTGGACGAAGCGAAGCATACGTATCTACAATCCAGGCCATTTCCCTTTCACCTGTTCCATAATCAGGGGCGGGTACATCAATGCCGGGACCAATGAAATTCTTCTTTACCAACTCTGATGTATAACGACGGGTGATCTTTTCCAGTTCATAGGCAGAGTGATTACGGGGATTGATCTTGATGCCACCTTTTGCACCGCCGAAAGGCACATTTACAATAGCACACTTATAAGTCATTAATGCTGCCAGTGCCATTACTTCATCCTGGTTTACCTCTTCACTGAAACGGATACCACCTTTACAAGGGGCTTTGTGATGGGAGTGTTGTACACGATAAGCTTCAATAACTTCAATGCGTCCATCATCCATTTTTACAGGAAACTTCATCTGGTACACACTGTTGCATTGCTGAATTTGTTCAAGAACACCTTTGTCCCATTTTGTAAATGCTGCAGCTTTATCGAAGCTTTGTTCTACTGATCCAAAAAAGCTGTAATTCGTAGTTGACATACAATCGTTTTTAAAATTTAATATAGCAAAAGATTAATCGTTCTTTTTTTCCAACCTTGAAATTTTACTGTCGATGCGGATGAGGTATATCACAATACCTGTAAAAATGGTGATGCATACGGCCATCACTACATAAATTTTACCATGGCTTTCCATCGCTGAAGGATTGACAGGTGTTTGCGCCATCAGCTCAAAAGCTGCAAATAGAAATGATAGTATTAACAGGAAATATTTACGCATGGATCCAGTTTTTTTCTTTGAGTTTTGAAATGCGGATGAGCAGGGTTGTCATCCAAACACCTAATAAAGTCCAGCCAATAACTGCAGGCCAGAAAACCATACGCATAGCCGGATCCAAATCCTGTCCACCCAATGCAGGATTGCCTTCTACCCCTTGTCCACCCGGATGTAATGATTGTACCAGTCTTGGTAATATCATGATCAACGGTACATAAATAAAATAAGCAAAGATGTTATAAACACTGCTTACCCTTGCCCGCTTATCCATATCAGGCATGGAATTACGTAAAACAAAGTAGGCAAGATAAATGAGCAATGCAATCGCTACTGCAATTTGCTTGGGATCATTACTCCAGGGTTCGCCCCATGTATAAGTAGCCCATATTGCACCTGTAACCAAACCAAGTACACCAAAAATAATTCCGGTACGTGCAAACTCACGGGCCTTGATATCATCCTCAAGATTTCCGCTTCTTAAATAACGGATAGAGAATATCATACTCACCAGCAGCAGGATCATTTGACCAAACCACATGGGCACATGAAAAAATAAATTACGGATAGTTTGGTATAAGTTACCAATGATGGGAACCTGTATAAGGAAACCTGCGGTAAATGTGTAAAGCAATAACAGAACTGCTAATATCTTCCACCAGGATCTTTGCATATGATGTTTTAATCGTTTTTAGAAAGAAGCATTTGCTACATATGTTCCTGCTTCCTTTTAAAGTGCGGCAAAGGTAGGGTGTTGAACCTAATCTTTCCACAAAAAAGGGAACAAAATAAGACTCAGTATCACCACCATTACATCGAGTGCCCCCAGCAATAAAACCATTTGCATCAATGCGCCATCCCTGAATATTTCCCCAAATGCGCTTTTAGAAATTTTTACCAGCAACAATAATTGCGGGATGATCAAAGGAAAACCAAGAATGGCCATGAGTGCTGCATTTTGACTGGCTTTTGCAGCAATAGCCGCTAATAATGTAAAAACTAAACTGATACTGACTCCGCCTAAAATGGTTATACCTAAAAAGTTGATGGTGTTATTAAACGGGCTGCCTAAAAAAAAGCTGAATAATAAAATACTGAGTAAACTCATTACCAGCATTAATAAAACATTATACAGCAACTTGGCCAATATAAAATCAAGTGCACTTGCTATTGAATAATAATAAAGCATCCTTCCACGGCTATCCTGTAAAAAACTTTTTGCCACGGCATTAATACAGATGAATAATAAGTTCATCCAGAATAAACCATTCCATGCAGTTGCTTCCGGTTGCCCCATAGCTAAAAACAACACAAAAATGGTACTGGCAATATAGAGCAGTATGCCATAGAATGTATATTGTTGTCTTATTTCAAGCAACAAATCTTTTTTAAAGAGAGCAATTATTTTTTGACTGGAAGGCAATTTGTTTGATTTAAATTATTTGTTGTGATAACAATGACGGCAACGGGGCTCGTATTTATCTTTTTCACCAAGCACCACTTGTCCACCTTCACTGGAAGTACGAAAGGAATAGTTGGCGATATTGCCACATACAACACAAATTGCATGAAGCTTGGTTATATAATCAGCTACTGCCAACAGGTTGGGCATTTGTCCGAATGGCTGCATTTTGTAATCCATATCAAGCCCGGCTACAATAACCCTGGAGCCACGCAAAGCCAATAACTCACATACATTTCCAATTTCAGCATCAAAAAACTGTGCTTCATCAATACCTATTACTTCTACGTCCTG
>JANMOR010000514.1:0-1789 GCA_031369435.1 Chitinophagaceae bacterium | reverse complement strand
CGTCACCGGTTGAAACGTGTTACAAGAATTCTTGAATTATTAAATCAGCAGGTAACCGTTTTGGATACTATGACTCCGCTCGACTTTCTTGCATTCAGGAATCTCCTCACTCCTGCTTCTGGATTTCAAAGCAAACAGTTTCGTTTAATTGAAGCAACGCTTGGATTGAAAATGGACAAGCGTCATCAGCAGGCTTATTATAAACGTACTAATGAAGGTGGTTTTGAAGAAAAAGATTTTAATGAGATCAATTCTATTGAAGATTCCTTCACTATTCTGCAACTCGTTAATCAATGGCTTGAAAGGATGCCTTTCTTTGATGAAAAATACTGGAAAAGTTATACTGCACAACTCCCATCAACAAATGAACATGCTTTCTGGAGCGATTACCGAGAATTGTACATTCAAAGTTTAACTGAAAGAGAACAACATAAACTGGCAGACTTTGATGCGCATTTTATAGAACAGAAAAATGAAGAAGGAAGTTTTAGCGATGCTGCGATGAGAAGTGCATTATTTATTATGTTGTACAGAGACTTTCCTGTATTTCAAACTTCTTTCCAGATTTTAGATACGTTAATTGAAATTGATCATTGGCTGGCGGGCTGGCGGCATAAACATTATGTAATGGTGAGGCGTATGATTGGCATGCGTGTAGGCACAGGTAATACAACAGGTGCAGGATATTTAGAAGGCGCTGTGCAACAGCATTATATTTATAAAGACCTTGCTTCACTTTCAACTTATTTAATTGAGCGGAGAAAGTTGCCGAAGTTGCCGGAAGAGTTGATCAAGGCATTAGGATTTAGCTAAGAGATCAAAGGAGAAAAAGAGGTAAAGGGAAAAAATACAATCTTATATTCTCTATATATAATTTTAAAGAAAAAGAGGTGAGAGCTTTCAGAAAGCTTTTACCTCTTTTTTTTTTGCTCCAAGAAAATATAATGCTTTCGAAGGGCTTGCTTTTTGAAAAAATTGATTCTAACTTAATAGTCTCTATTTTATCACCTAAAATTTACATTTATGAAATCATTTATCAAAAACTGCTTAATGTGTAGTTGTATTTTTGTTTTTATTAGTTGTCAAAAACAAGAATTATCAGACGAACGAATTCCGGAAAACAATTCTACAGCAGTATCAAAAACGTCGGGAAGCAGTATTGCTGTTGCTGCCAGGCCAACGCCAGCAGCTACACAAACCTTAATAAGATTATATACTGAATGGTGGTTAAAAAGGGATATAGCGGTAGCTCCTTTTGATGATGCAACCGGTGCAAAACAATATGCAGCACAACCTTTATCATCAGGAACAATGATGCTTGCCAGCGGATTTGGACCCGATATACAACAACGAACCGTTACTATCAGTTTGAGTCAATATCAAAAAATATTTATTAGCCCATTGGGGCTTTCCAATGCTGATAATGATTGTAATGATGAAAACAGCCCAAGTAATGGAAATTTCCCCTACGGCATTTTTAAATCAAATTCTGCACCTGCTTTCAATTCAAACAATGCAAATCTTGTAATAACATGGAATGGAACTTCTATTGTGCCATCAAATATTCAGGATGCCAGATATAATTCAGGTTTTTGGGAATTTTATGTTCATCCATCATGGACTGGTTGCACTGATTTTTCTTCTATAACTTATGTTGATGGTTTCTTTTTTTTAATACCTCTAACAGTTGGTACACATACTTTTGATGTGTTTGCTTCTGCATATTACCCTTATTTTCATGATACTTTTTCCAATCATGTTATTTACACTTTGAATGTAACACCATAAT
>JANMOR010000490.1:0-8251 GCA_031369435.1 Chitinophagaceae bacterium | reverse complement strand
CAAACACCAGGACTATGCATCAAAAACGGTTCAGCAACTGTTAGGAAAGGAAATTAAAAACACAAGAATGAAAGAAGTTAATTATGCAGCTTCCTGTATTGCTTACAATGATGGCAAAGGACATTTCAGTATAAAAAAACTCCCGGGGCTCATTCAACTTTCTTCTGTGAATGCAATGCAGCTGATGGATATAAATAAGGATGGCTTTATTGATCTGGTAGTAGCAGGAAATATTTTTGATCTGCTGCCTCAGTTCTGCAGGGTTGATGCAAGTCCCGGTTATGTGTTGATCAACGACAGGAAAGGGAACTTTCTTCCGCAACCTGAAATAAAGACAGGGCTTCATCTCAAGGGTCAAACAAGAGATATCATTTCATTTGATTACAGGAAGCAGCCCCACCTGCTGTTTTTAGAAAACAATTCTTTACCGGTGATGTATAAAATAAACAGTAAATAATGCCGGCTGCTTACAAGACGCAAAGATTAATGATGACATGTTTCAGTAGAATATCTCTGCTTGCAGTATTGCTGTTGGTTGTTTTCTTTTCTTCCTGCTCAAAAAATAATACAATACAATCTCCTTTTTTCACCACACTCAACAGTAAGCAAACAGGAATTGATTTCACCAACCTCATGAAACCAACTCCGCAATTCAACCTGTTTTCTTATATGTATTATTACAATGGTGCAGGTGTGGGAGCCGGAGATTTTAATAATGACGGACTCATTGATCTTTTTTTTACAGCCAACCAGGGAGATAATAAATTATTCCTGAATAAAGGCGAATTAAAATTTGAAGATATAACAACAGGAGCAACCATTCCGCAGGATAGCGGATGGAGTACAGGCGTATCGGTTGTGGATATTAATAATGACGGGCTGCTGGATATCTATGTTTGTAAGGTGGGCCATTACAAAACCCTCACCAGTAAAAACCAATTGCTTGTTTGCAAAGGAATCAATCAACAGGGTATTCCTTTTTATAAAAATGAAGCAGCAGCATATGGATTGGATTTTTCAGGCTTTAGTACACAGGCTGTTTTTTTTGATTATGATGGTGATGCTGACCTGGATATGTTCCTGCTCAACCACTCAGTGAATCATGATGGCAACTATGCACCAAAAAAAAATTTTGAAAACACATTTGATTCTTTAGCCGGGCAACGGTTGTACAGGAACGATCTTTCAAAAGATGCTGCCGGCAACACAACCATTCATTTTACAGATGTAACAAAACAGGCAGGAATCAAGGGAAGTAAAATTGGTTACGGACTTGGTGTTGCAGTTGCTGATATCAACTTAGATGGATGGCCAGATTTTTATGTGGGAAATGATTTTCATGAAAATGATTATCTCTATATCAATCAGCAAAACGGAACATTTACTGAAGAAACCACCGGCAGGCTGATGCATACCAGTCAATTCAGCATGGGTGTTGATGTGGCAGACATCAACAACGACGCATATCCCGACATCATTTCAATGGATATGCTGCCTTATGATCCTTATATGCTGCGCAGATCACTGGCAGAAGATGACTACACAATCTTTCAGCAAAAAATATCTTATGGTTACAATTATCAATATGCACGGAATAACCTGCAGGTAAACAGGCGCAATGGAATGTTTAGTGAAACAGGACAATATTCAGGTGTATTTGCAACGGATTGGAGCTGGGCTGCATTGTGGATGGATTTTGATAATGATGGAAGTAAAGACCTTTTTGTTTCAAACGGTATTCCTAAACGGATGAATGATATTGATTACATCAACTTTGTGTCAAATGAAGAACTGCAGGAAAAGCTGCGCAATAACAGTCTTGCAGATAAAGACATGGCGCTGGTGAATAAATTTCCAGAAATAAAAATTCCGAATCATTTTTTTAAAAATAGTGGTGATCTCAATTTTCAGAATATAACGGATAGTATAGAAAATAATACTTCTACTTTTTCAAACGGTTCCGTTTATGCCGACCTGGATAATGATGGTGATCTTGATATAGTGGTAAATAATATTAATGATCCTGTTGTAGTTTATGCCAATCATGCAAACGATAAAAAAGACAAAGCTTATGCGTCTATCAAATTAAAGGGTCCTGAGAAAAACATCCATGCCATTGGCGCAAAAATTATTTTGTTTTGCAATAATGGTTTAAGAACATATGAAAGCACCCCTGTACATGGGTTTCAGTCAAGTATGCTGTTGCCAATTCATCTTGGGTTAGATCAAACAAATATTGATTCAGCATTTTTAATATGGCCCGACAATTCTTTTCAACAAATTGCGATCAAACCAAATCAGCAAAGTTCTTTTTCATATTCACAAGGCCTTCCGGCATTTAATTATGCCTTGCTTACAACATATCATCCTGCACAGGTTGCTCCACTTGAAGATATCACAGCAACCACAGGTTTATTATGCCGTCATTTTGAGAACCCGTTTAATGAATTTAACCGTGAACCATTAATTCCACACATGATTTCAACTGAAGGACCTGCATTAGCTGTTGCCGATATTAATCATGATGGGTTAGAGGATGTATTTGTCGGCGCTTCAAAAACATTTCATAATGCTGTGTACCTGCAAACTGCCACTGGAAAGTTTGCAAAAATTCTTCAACCTGATATGCTGAAAGACAGTATGTGGGAAAATGTTGATGCCGTATGGGTAGATGTAAATAATGACACACATGTTGACCTGGTAATTGCAAGTGGCGGTAACGAGTATTATGGAAAGGACAGCCACCTTCTGCCACTTTTATATCTCAACGATGGTAAAGGGAACTTGACAAAAAAGAATGATGCATTTCCTGAAATCTATATAACGCAAAGTATTGTAATAACTCATGATTTTAATGAAGATGGTTTTGCTGATTTGTTTATTAGCGGAAGAACTGAACCATGGGCTTATGGTCAAATACCCCGCTCTTTCCTATTGCAAAATGATGGAACCGGAAAATTTATTGATGTAACAAAAAACTATTCAACTGAATTGATACAACCGGGAATGGTTAGCGATGCACAATGGGTTGATGTAAACAATGACAATAAAAAGGACTTGGTACTTTGTTATGAATGGGGAGGCATTGATGCATTTTTAAGCAAACAAAATAAACTGATCAAAAAAGAATTGACCGATAAAAAAGGCTGGTGGAATTTTATATTGCCTTGTGATGTTGATCATGATGGTGACATTGATTTTATTGCCGGTAATTTTGGATTGAACAGCCGTTTAAAAGCTTCAGATAAAGAACCTGTGTCTTTATACTATAACGACTTTGATGATAATGGAAGGAAAGAACAAATCATTACTTATTATTTAAAGGGAGAAGAAATTCCTTTTGCAACCAAACAGGATTTGGAAAAACAACTCCCGGGCCTAAAGAAGAAATTTTTATATGCAGCCGATTTTGCAAAGTCTTCTCTCTTAACATTATTTGGCGCTGACAAAATGAAGAAGGCTGAAAAACTAAGAGCCAATTATTTTTCAAATGCTGTCTTGATCAATAAAGGCAATATGCAGTTTGAAGTAAGGGCTCTTCCATTTGAAACACAGCTTTCAACTTTCAGGACTGCTGTTGTGGTAAATGCAAACGGTGATGCATTACCTGATATATTGATGCTGGGTAATTATTATGATAACAATGTTGAAATTGGCCGGCAGGATGCAGACTTCGGAACAATGCTCATCAATAAAGGGAATGGACAGTTTGCATATCAACCAATCAACGGTATGGCAATGAAAGGCCAGGTGCGAAAAATTAAACCATTGCAGACAAAACAGCAACAAGCATTTGTGCTCACAAAGAATAATGACAGCCTGATGGTTGTAAAATTCAAATAAATCCCATTAGTAAAGAATAGGATAATACAACTTGGTCACCCATTTTGAGGTATCTGTTTCAAGCAGGCGATTAGTGACCAACACTTGAAAAGGAATGGCGGGGGCAGTTTTTTTATAATCTTTTACATAGTTCGTTAATTCCTGTTCAGCTGTTGTAACGGATGCAACACCGCCTTTTACTTCAGTCATTAGAATAAACCCCATCATCATTCTTTTTAACTGAAACTTTCCTTCTGATGGTAATTCGGTTTTTACGGGAATTGCTACCATTGCTTCAAATGATGTTGTGCTTTCCTCATACACATGCAGCATCGGGGAGTCTTTTTCTTCAACAGCCTTACTATGAATATGGTCCTTTAGGATTTGAATCATTGAATAAATTTCAGCAGTTGTCGGGTAGTGATCAAATGTTTGTTTCATCGAAACCATAGAAGTTTCAACTTGGTTTTGTTTTTCAACTTTAAAACCATAAATGTTTTCGGGTTGATTAAAGAAGCTTCCGATTTCTTTTACCAAAAGTTCAACAGCGCTTTTAAATTTCTGCAATTGCATATACTCTACAATCCGCTTGAAGGGGTTTGAAGAAAGTGTTGTTGCTGATGTCCATTGAAGCGTTGTAGAGTCAATTGCAAAGTATATAAACTGCAGATAGCCTTTTGTTGAATCATTGCCGTGAGCGATGGTTGCTTCAATTCCATTTAAAAGAATATTGTCGAACCTGTATTGGATATTCTTATAGCTGTAAAATTGGTTTTCTTTCTTTTCACCCGGCAACCAGTGTGGCCATTTGTCTTTTTGAACAATATACCTGTTGCCTCCTTCCTCCGTACAATTGACGGTTATAGCATAGGTAAAAACTTGTTTTGTTGGTATAAAGAAGTAAACTGCACCCAGTGTAATTACAAGCAGCAAAGAAATAATAAGCAGGAAACGTTTCATGTAAGCAAGAGGTTTAAAAATATTCCATTCATCAGGCTAAGCAGCCGCCATTCCTGATGTTTTGCAAAGTAAATCTTTTCAACTTTTCCCAACACAATTGTTTTCAATGCGGTTGATGCACGGGAAAAATCAGATAGGTTAATCATCAAATCATACACACCTTGCATTGCATAATCAATTATTCATTGCAAACGTTTGCAATTCCTGTTAGTGCCAAGGAGAAGAGATCAATTCAGCTTTAGTAACTATCTTTCAAACATATAATTACGATTGCCATGAAACAGATTATCCTATTTTGTTCTGTAGTTTTTTCACTCAACATTACCGCACAAACGAATGACGCCTGGAAAATTTCTACAACCAATATTGACCCTTCCAATTACTACGGCATCACAGTTGCCAATGGAATGATTGGTGTAGTATCATCGCCTGAACCATTCAAAGTAAAAGAAGTTGTGCTGGCAGGTGCTTATGATTTGTATGGAAGAGGAAGGGTAAGCAATTTTTTAAAAAGCTTTAATCTCCTCAATATGTATTTGGAAATTGACGGCAAACGTATTGATGCAAAGTCGGCAAAGAATATGAAACAGGAACTGGATATGCAGCATGCCAGCTTTACCACTACGTTTGATTATACTGATAAAGCAACGGTAACATGTACTTATTATTCACTTCGTCATTTACCTTTTACTGTGCTGATGGATATCACTATTCAACCCAAACAAAATATAACTATTACAGGTGCAAGTGTAATGGAAGCTCCCGATGCATTAAAAGATGTAGAGAATTATTATAATGAAATTGATCGTCCTCATGTAACCATGAGCCTGCTTACATCCTCTGCAAAAAGCCCAACCGGTAAATTGCTCATGTGCGCCAGTAATACTTTTTTGTTTGAAGAAAAACATGGCAGCGAACCAAGAGTGATTCATGAAATGTGGGATAACAATATGCACCTGCTCAAGTTTACCAAACAATTAAAAGCCGGAGAAACCTATCGTTATTCTGTTGCCGGCTCTTCCATTACATCAGCCCATCATGATGATCCGTTAAATGAATCAGAACGTTTAACCATTTATGCAAAGCTCGAAGGAAGAGAACGCTTACTCAATTTTCATAACAAAGCATGGGATGAATTATGGAAGAGCAGGATCATTCTTGAAGCAGATGCAGCACATACAACACAAACAAACCAGGATCAGCAGGACATCAACAGCATGTTGTATCATCTCTATTCATTTACAAGAGAAGGAACTGCTTTATCACCTTCACCAATGGGCTTGAGCGGATTAGGTTATAACGGTCATGTGTTTTGGGATACAGAATTATGGATGTATCCTGCTATGCTTGTATTAAAACCGGAACTGGCAAAGAGTATGGTGGAGTATCGCTATCAACGTTTGGAAGCAGCTAAACGAAATGCGTTCAGCAAAGGATATAAAGGAGCCATGTATCCATGGGAAAGTGCAGAAACAGGTGTGGAAGAAACTCCGGTATGGGCATTGAGTGGTCCGTTTGAACATCATATCACAGCATGTGTTGCAATTGCTGCATGGAATTATTATTGTGTAACACAGGATAAGGTATGGTTGAAAGAAAAAGGTTATCCCATCATCAGTGCAACGGCTGATTTTTGGGCAAGCCGTGTTGAACGGAATGGCATTGGCAAATTTGATATTAAAAATGTAGTAGCAGCAGATGAGTGGGCCGAGAATGTAGATAACAATGCATTCACGAATGCAGCAGCAAGAGCAAATCTCCAGTTTGCAACTGAAGCTGCAAAAATTTTAGGTATTGTACCCGATGCTGACTGGATGAATGTGGCGAATAATATTCCCATCTTAAAATTTCCTGATGGTGTTACCAGGGAACATGCAACGTATAATGGAGAAGGGATTAAACAGGCCGATGTGAATTTACTTTCCTATCCATTGAAAGAAGTGAAAGATCCTGCAGGCATAAAAAAGGATTTAGAGTATTATGAAAAGCGTGTTCCCAATGAAGGAACACCGGCCATGACCCAGGCAGTGTTTACTACTTTGTATGCAAGACTGGGCAATGAAGAGAAAGCCTATCATTGGTTCCATGATGCATATGTGCCCAATCTCAACCCACCCTTCCGTGTCATTGCTGAAACAAAGGGCGGAACCAACCCCTACTTCGCAACAGGTGCAGGTGGAATTTTACAAAGTGTGCTGATGGGCTTTGGTGGATTGGAAATTACGCCACAGGGCATTATCCAAATCAAAACGGTATTACCCAAACAATGGAAGAGTTTAACCATTACGGGTGTTGGGGTGCAAAAGAAAACCTTTACAAACAAGCAATAGCAGGGCTTGCAATCGTTTGCTGAAAAATAATTTTTAAAGATAATATGATCAAATCCAGAGAATTATTTTAATTTCCGTCTTCAAACGAAACGGCACTTGAGGATTATTGCTTCCATATTCTTTCTTTCCATACTGCTATTCAACTGGTTCGGGTACGAATTGGTTATGAATTATGCTGATCAGCAGCAAACAGCTCAACTGGAATTGCAACTCGATAATAAAGAATATGATGCAGCAACATTGGTTGAATTAAAAGTACCTGTTTCCCTTCCTTATCAAACCGACTGGAAAGAATTTGAACGTGTAGATGGTGAAATTGAATTCAATGGTATCCATTATAAATATGTTGAGCGTAAACTGGAAGCCGGCGAAATGATCTACAAATGCATCCCCGATCATAACAAGAAGCAGTTGCTCAATGCAAGGGAAAATTTCTTCAAACTGGTCAACGATCTGCAAACACAACCATCGGGTAAAGAATCAAACACCAATCAGCATCATTCGTATAAATCATTCAGCTTCGATTATTGCGAAAAACTCAATTCATTTGTATTTGGTTATCATGAAATAAAACAAACACTTCGTTTTATTCATTCAACACAAGCGTTGCTTGCAGCAACAATCGTTACTCCCGAACAACCCCCCGAAGCTTAAAACGAACTACTTTTTACTTTCACAAGGCTGATCAACTATCGGCTCCGTTTTTATTTTAATTTTTTTGATTACTCATTCATGAAGAATTTATTATTGATTGCAGGTATCAGCATGCTGATGGTTGCCTGTAAACCCAAAGCTGATTATAAAAAATTTACCAGCGATCCGCTCCTCTACTCTAAAACAGTAAAGAAGCTGAACAATGTGGTGCTGGAAAATAATTTTCCGCCCATGATTGGTGCACGCAACTATGTATATGCAAATATTGCAGCGTATGAATGTGTTGCAGCAGGTGACAGCAGCTATCAAAGTCTTAGCGGACAGATCAAACACATGCCCGCTATGCCCAAACCTGATCCATCAAAGCAAATTGATTTTTCATTCGCTGCTTTGCTTGCTTTAACCAAAGTAGGTAATGCTGTTACGTTTCCCGAAGGAAGCATGATGGGTTATTATACAGAATTAAAAGAACATGCCGATTCAGC